>CAMGAZ010000090.1 GCA_946008205.1 uncultured Clostridium sp.
ATGCGGTAGTTGAACGCAAAACTATTGCAAGTAATACAGCAATAATCCAGTTGGCAAACAGAGGAATAGAAGTAAACTCAGAGAATGCAAAAAATTTAGTTGCATATTTAGCTGAGGTTATAGAACTTAATAATTTAGAAGTAGTTGATGGAATAACGCATTTGGGCTGGGCTTATGGAGATTTTGTACCATATACAAACAAGTATAAATATGATGGAGATATTGCATATAAGAATGTGTTTGAATCTGTAGCAGAGCATGGAGATTATGAACTATGGAAATCTAAGATGGTTGAAATTAGACAAAATAGTTTAGCACTTAGATTTTTAATGGCTACGAGTTTTGCATCTCCTCTTATAAAGATATTTAAGATAAATCCTTTTATAGTTCATTTATGGGGAAAATCTGGCAATGGTAAGACAGTGGCTGAAATGGTTTGTGCTAGTTTTTGGGGAAATCCACAAAAAGGTAAGCTATTGAGTACATTAGATGGTACAAAAGTTGCTCATGAAAGATTAAACAATTTCTTGAGAAATTTACCACTTATATTGGACGAGCTTCAAATAACTAAAACTAAATATAAAAGTTATGACCAGTTAATATATGAATTAACAGAGGGAAAAGGTAGAGACAGAGGTTCTGTAGACGGAGGATTAACAGAAGTTACTGAATGGGATAATATAATTATTCTTACGGGAGAAGAACCAATTACATCTGATACTTCTAAAGAGGGAGTAAAAAATAGAGTAATTGAGATAGAGGAAAACGAGACTATAATTGAAGATGGCAATGCAGTAGTCAATCTTATACTAGAGAATTATGGTTATGCTGGAAAAGAATTTATAGAGATTATTCAAAAGCAGGACAACTTAATAGAAGAATATAAAAAGCTTACAGAAGAACTAAAACAAATTGTTTCTTCTAAAAAACAGATTAATGCAATGGCAGCTATAATTTTAGCAGATAGAATTGTTAGCAAGGAAGTATTTAAAGATAATGAAATGACAAAGGAAGAAGCTACTCAATACTTTACAAAGGACATAGACGAAGCAGATAGATATATTCAACTAATAATTGATATTGCAAATGAAAATATAAATAATTTTTATAATTCTAATTCCAATTCAGACTTATCACCTAACGGTCAAATTTGGGGCAAATTAGAAAAAACTACTGATGGACAAGGTGCAATCATGTATTATGATTTTATTCCATCTAAACTATATGAAATACTAGAAAATAATAATATTAATTGGAATGGAATTAAAAAGAAACTATCAGATAAAGGTTATGTCATAAGATCATCAGAAGGAAAGTACACTGTAACTATTAAACTTCCTAATGGTTATCAAAAAATGGTAAAGATAAAAAATATAAATTTTAGTTAAAAAGGGTTAAAAAAACACTAAATTACCTACAGATAACCTTTAAAGGGGTTGTACGAAAATCTTAGAGAGAGTAAGAATATATAAATAATAATATATATATAACCCTTAAATAATAATATATATATAATATTAATAAAAAAATATTATTACGATAATATTATGTTAACACATATTAATTTATTATATATATATATATATCACTCTCAAAAAAGGGGTTAAGGGGTTGTAAAATTTTATACCCTTAGAGCACCAATAATTACAAGACGACCCCGTATAGGGTTTTGGTAATGGTATATAACCCAAAATGGAGGATTTATGGAAGAAGATATAAAAAAAATCAAAGAAATGTTAAAAGATTTTATTACTACTTATACATTGAAATCACTAAAGATTAAAGCTGATATAGAATACCATAGCAAATTAAATACCAGTAATCCTAAAAAATGGACTACAGAATATTATTCAACTGTTAGCAATATTGATATTGAATTAAAACAATAATAGGTTTATTTTAAAGGATAATGTCTAAAAATGATAAATTTATCGTTTTAAAATAAAAATAGCTTAAAAACGATTTTGAAAGGAATTAAGCATATGGAATTAAAACTTAGAGATTATCAACAAGAAGTTCTAAATATAATAGATAACCTAGAACCAGGAGCATATTTAATTCAAATGGCTACTGGACTTGGTAAAACAGCAACATTTACAAATATAAAAAGAAAGGGTAGAGTTCTAGTTTTAGCACATAGAGAAGAACTAGTTACACAGCCAATCAAATACTATGACTGCCCTGTTGGAATTGAAATGGCGAATCACAAATCCAACGGAGAAAATGTTGTCATAGCATCTGTACAAAGTATAATACATAGATTAGATAAATTCAAGCCTGATGATTTTGACATGATTATTATAGATGAAGCACATCATGCAGCAGCTACTTCTTATAAAAAGATAATAAATTATTTTAACCCAAGACTTTTATTAGGTTTTACAGCTACTCCTAATAGAGGAGACGGAGTAAGGCTAGACGATGTATTTCAAAAAATAATTTATCAAAAAGATTTAAAATGGGCTATTCAAAATCATTATTTAACAGATATCCATTGTTTAAGAGTAAATATTGGTTATGACATTTCAAAAGTTGCTCGAAAAATGGGAGACTTTGCAGTAGGAGAACTTGAAGAAGCATTAAATTCAGATGTTTTAAATGGAGCTATTGCAGAAGCATACAAAAAATATGCAAAAGGACAAACATTAATATTTGCTACATCAGTAGAGCATGCACAAAACATTGCAAAATTAATACCAGGTGCAATAGCAATAACTGCTGAAACTAATAATAGAGCTGAATTAATACAAAAGTTTACGAATAGAGAAATACCTTGTTTAGTTAATTGTATGATATTTACAGAAGGAACGGACATGCCTTTAGTAGAGACAGTAATGATTGCAAGACCAACAAGTAATAGTTCTTTATATACTCAAATGGTTGGTAGAGGTTTGAGACTTTATCCAGGAAAGGATAAGCTTACACTAATAGACTTAGTAGGAACTACAGGAAAAGCAAATTTGTGCACAGCACCAACTCTAATAGGTATAGACTTAAATTCTGTACCTAAAGCACAACAAGACGACATAGAGGGGGATCTATTTGATTTACCAGACTTAATAGCTCAAAAAGCAGATTGTATAGAATCTTGGATTAGAAACATAGAAATAGTTGACTTATGGGCTAAAGAGCAACAATATAACCTACATAATGTTAACTGGTTCAAGATGCCGAATGGAGATTTTATATTACAATTAAAAGGTAAAAAAATTAGAATACCAGCTCAAAATGAGCTAGGCGAAACAATACTAGATAGACCAATGAAGATGCAGGAAGCTTTTGATATTGCTTATCAGTATCTATGTGAAAACTTTGAAGAACAAAGATATCTATGGGATTTAAGTATAGTAAAAAAATGGGGTAAAGCACCTGCTAGTGAAAAACAAAAAGCACAAGTGAAAAGATTCTTTAGAAATTATGACACATCTGAATTAACAAAATTAGAAGCAAGCCAAATATTAAATAGATTATTTTGTAGGTAGGTGATAAAAAAATGAGTAAAAAAGGATTTGATTTTAATTTAGAAATTGAAAATGTAAAAGATGATGAAAAATTTAATAATGAAGTAATGATAAAAGAAATTCAAGAATTAGTTGACACCACTCCATTTCCAATAAAAGCAGTAGGTTTTTATGAAAATAGTGGAAATTTAGCAGTAGAAGGACAGGTTTGTAGAGAAACAAAAAAAGAAGCTGAAGCAGAATATACTATTTTTAAAGAAAAGTTATTACGAATTTTAAGAAAGTATTATCAAAAAATAAAAGCAATAGATAGAATGAAGTTATATTTTACAACGAGAAGATAAGTAGGTGATTAAATGCCAAGAAGAGGATTCCAATTTGAAAATCAAATTGAAAAAGTAATTGAATACATAGAAGCAAGAGGCTATCACGGACATAAGAATTACGCCAAAAGATTACAAGATGGGACATATGTATCAGGATAAATTTTTGATTACGAAATATTTTTACCTAATAGACATGACTGCTTTGACGCTAAACAATGCAAAACAGATACTTGGCATATTTTTTCTAAAGATATAAAGCAATGTAACGAGCTTAAGAAATGTAAAAATGCAGGCTGTAACAGTTATTTTTTAATATGTTTTGAAAATAAAGACGTAAGAATGATAGATGTAGATGATGTAATAGAAACACTAAAGCACAACAAGAAAAGTATAAAAAATAAAAATTTAAAACAATGGGATTTATTGGAGGTAATTAAAAATGATATTTAAAATACAAAAGCCATTATATGGCGGTACAGAATATTTACTATACAACAAAGATAAAACAATTTTAACAAACAGTTTAAAAATTGGCGATATACCAAAACTAGATGAGTTATTTAAAAATATGGACAAGCTTTATGTAAAAGGCTATATAGATAGAAAGCATCAGATAATATTAAACAAAGTAGTAAAAGAGCAAGATTGGTAGGCGTAACATGAAGGTATTTAGATTTATGAGTAACGAAGAATTTAAAAAATATAAAAACGGTGAAACATTAATAAATAACACAATTCATGAAGCTAAAACAAACTCTATTGGTTTTTGCTTTCTAAATATAAAAGAATTTGAACCTGAAGAGGCAATGCATTTCTTAAGCGGAATAGTAGCATTTGATGTGTGTGCGGTATTTGAAACGAAAGATAAAATGCAAAAAACTTATGGAGTATATGCAAAACCAATTAAAAGAACAGGAAATCCTATGGAAGATTTATTAAATATATTTAGTGGTTTTACGGATACATTTACAGCCAATGAATATTGCACAACTGAATATAACAAAGAAACGATGAAACTATTAAAATATAGTGAAGAAATTTGGAAACAATGGAATCCAGCAGGGCAACAACCAAAATTAAAATGGGTGGAGGTATAAAAAATATGAAAGAAGAATTTAAAAGTTGGAATGAGATGACAAAATTAGAGAATAGAACAAAAGCGAAGATAACATTTCATATTATTATGGTTATATTTAGTATAACTGTAGCAATATCAAATAAAGATTTTACTTGGATATTAGTTGCTTTATTATGGGCAGATGTTGCAATAATGGAATATTGTGATGGTAAATTGTTAAAAGGAATCGAATCATTAAACGATATTCAAGAAAAACATATTGAAATACAAAAAGATATTATAAATGACTTATTAAAATTAAATGAAAAATCAACTGAATTTGACAGCTTAAAACAGGAGGAACGATGATGAATTGCAAACATGTCAGAGTAAAAGGAAAAACAACAAAATACTATTATTGTATGTTAAAGAACAAAACCGTAGATGATTATAGTTGTAGAAATTGCGTAATGAAATTACCAGACTTGCCAGAAGGGCTTGAGGAATTGTTTGGAGGATTAAGAAAATGAATATACGTATATTGGAACTTTTTGCAGGTATTGGAGCATGCAGTAGAGCACTTGAAAGGCTTGGATTAAATGTTTATATAGTAGATGCAGTAGAAATTGATAAATATGCAATAAAAAGTTTTAATGCAATACATAATACTAATTTTGCAACTCAAGATATAACAAATTGGAATAAGGATTTAGATGTCGACTTGATTATGCATCGGAAGTCCTTGTCAGGATTTTAGTATTGCAGGAAAGCAAGCAGGTGGGGATTTTCGGAAGTGGTACAAGAAGTAGCTTGATGTATGAAACTATAAGAATTGTAGAAAAATTAAGACCCAAATATGTTATGTGGGAAAATGTTAAAAATTTATTAAGTAAAAAACATAAACATAATTTTAATAAATATATAGAAGCATTAAATGTATTAGGATATAACAATTATTATAAAGTATTAAATGCTAAAGATTATGGAGTTCCACAAAATCGTGAAAGAATTTATACGGTTTCAATTAGAAAAGATGTAGATAAAAATAAATTTGAATTTCAAAAGAAGAAAAATTAATATTAAAATTAAAAGATATATTAGAAAAAGAAGTTGATGATAAATACTATTTAAGTGAAAAAATGAAAGATTATATTTTAGATAACAATGATTCACAAAAAGGCACAAAATGGGAAGGCAGAGCAGACAATGATGTTTTAAATGCAAATGTTGCACATGCTTTATCAGTAAGAGGAGCAGGAGGTTGCCAAAGAGCTGGTGTAAGTAATTTTATTATAGATGACATGAATGAAGAAATAAAAGTAAAAGATTTGAAATTAAAAATTAAAAATGCAACCAAGAAAGGATATGATTTAGCAGTTGATGGTGATAGCATAAATTTGCAATATCCCAACAGTAAAACAAGACGTGGCAGAGTTGGACATCAAGTTTCTCAAACAGTAATGGCTAATGATAATATGGGAGTTATTGAAAATCTAAAAATTAGAAAATTGACACCACGAGAATGTTGGAGACT
>CAMGAZ010000091.1 GCA_946008205.1 uncultured Clostridium sp.
TTCATTAACTCATCTCACTTCCATATTGTAATTTCTCGCACACTTATTTTTCTATTGTTATAATCTTTGTCGCTACTTTCTCTACAAAAGTTGTATCGTGTTCAACAAAGATTAGTGTTGGATTATATTTTAAGATTGAGTCCTCTATTTGTTCTCTTGTTAGTATATCTATATAATTCAATGGCTCGTCCCATATATAAATATTAGCTTGTTCTGATATACTTTTTGCAATTAAAATTTTCTTTTTCTGTCCTTCGCTCATTTCTTCAATTTTAGTATCAAAATCTAATTTTGAAAATCCCATTTTAGATAACATTGCTTTAAAAATACTTTCATCTATTTTATTATCTTGTGAAAAGTTTTTTAAGTTTCCTTTTAAATAGTCTGTATTCTGTGATACATAAGATATTTTTAAGTCATTTGCTATTTTTAATTCTCCGTTATATTGTATCTCTTGACCTAAAATCAATTTTAATATACTTGATTTTCCTATTCCATTTTTTCCAACTATTGCAATTCTATCTCCATTTTCTACTTCAAATGAAACTGGAGAGAATATTATTTTTTCATTGTATTTTATTTGTAAGTTATTTGCTAAAATCAATGGACTTTTTCTACTTCCTATTGGAATTATTTTTAAACTATCATTTCTATCTATATTTTTTAATAAATTAGTTTTTTCATCTATTGCCTTTTCAATTCGCCCTTCCATAACTTTTGACTTTTTCATCATTTTAGCAGACTTATGTCCTAGGTAACCTCTGTCTATCTTTGATTCTGAATTGCTTGTTTTATATTTTGACTTTTCAACCTCATTAGACCATTTTGCAGTATTTTTTGAAGCAATTTCAAGTTTATTTATATCTTTTTGTAATTTTTCATTTTGCATTATTTCAAAATTATCTTGTCTGTCTTTATTTTCTTTCCAAGATGAAAAATTACCCTGCTGTATTTCAATATTAGTGTTATTTATAGAAATAATATGATTTACAACTTTATCTAAAAAAATTCTATCGTGAGATACTAATATAAAACCTTTTTTGTTTTCCTAATAATAAACTAAATAATTTCTTGTTTCTATGTCCAAATGGTTTGTAGGCTCATCTATAAGCAAGAAATTATTTCCTTTTAAAAATAAGCTAATTAAAAGTATTTTTATTTGTTCTCCACCACTTAATAAATTAAAATTTCTATAAAGAATTTCTATATCACTATTTAATAAATTCAATTCTTTTATAATTTCCCAATCCTCAACATTTGGAGCAATTTCATTTACTATCTCTATTGACATTCTATTTTTATTAGTTACTTCAAAAGGAAAATAATCAACATCTACACTTTTTGATATTGTTCCTCTATATTCATATTTTCCCTGTAATAGCTTTAAAAATGTAGTTTTTCCTTTACCATTTCTACCTATTAGTCCTAATTTCCAATCTGTATCTATATTAAATGAAACATTTTCAAATATATTATTAAAACTTCCATCATATCCAAAAGTCAAATTATTTACACTTATTAAAGACATTGTTCCTCCCTACAAATTACTATATAGTATTATATTCAGTATATTGATATTTGTCAATATACTTTATTAAAATTTTAAAAATTATTTTTGAGAGTGAAAGATAAATTACTATTTGATGAAATCATTATAGCATAAATTTAATTTTTTTAACATCTTTCTGGAGAATTTTTATCAGGAGATTTATCTTGTTTTTCTTCTTTTTCATCTCCCAACATTTCATGTTCATTTTCATTTATTTTTAATTCTGCATTTATTTCTTCTAGTTTTCGTAACTTTTCTTGTAACTCTTGTTCTTTAGGAAATTCCTTTTGAGATTCTTGTTTCGCATTTTCTAATTGAAAATATGTATTATCTAATAAATCTCTTTCGTGAGGAATATCTTTTGCAATATTCTCTAAACAATTATTTATTCTTGTTATATTTCCTAAACTATCTACTCCTAAATCAATAGAATAACTAAATTTATTTTTTAGTTTTAATCTAACATTTCTAGTTATTGAATCAAAACTAATCTCCATTGTAAAGCCTCTATATTCTCCAATTTCTCGTGTTTCCATACTTTTTAAATCATTTATACTTTGCAATAATCTCTTTCCTGCCTCTTGTTTTTCAGTATAAGTTATTCCATTTATTTTCATAGGAGAAAAACCATCTGCATTTGGTCTAGTGTATTCTTGTAATTTAATAGTATCTTCTTCCATTGCTCCAATTTTATTATTAAGTCTTGCTATTTCTTCTGGAAAATACTTTATAATTTTATCTTGCAATGAATATTTTTGATTCATAAATTCTTGTTTTAATAATCTTAATTTTGCTACATCAGTATCTAACGAGGTTTTTTCTAATATTTTAGGATTTCCTGTTGCTAATGCTTTTATTTCTCCATAAGTAAGTGCTTTGTCATCAATATCTTCCATTGTTCTTGCAGGAGTCTTTGATGTCATTATTTGAGAAATGAATTTTTGCTTTTGCTCTACTAATTGATACATATAACTATCAAATGTCTTTTCAGTAACATAAGAATATACATATACTTTTTTGTTTTCATTCCCCTGTCTAATCATTCTTCCATTTCGTTGAGTCAAATCAGAAGGTTTCCATGCACAATCTAAATGATGAGTTGCAATTAACTTATCTTGAACATTAGTACCTGCACCCATTTTTTGAGTTGAACCCATTAACACTCTAACTTGTCCTTTTCTTACTTTACTAAATAATTCTTTCTTTTTAACCTCATTATCTGCCTCATGAATAAAAGCTATTTCATCAGGTGGAATACCTTTTTGAATTAGCTTTTTCTTTAATTCATTATATACATCTGTAAATTCTTCTTTTTCATATCCTTTCAAGTCTTTTGGAGTTGATAAATCACAGAATACAAGTTGTGTTGATTTCTTATCACTATTTTCATTCCATATTCTATAAACATTTTCTGCACATGAATTTACTTTACTACTTTCTGAATCTGGTAATAAAGGATTCATAAGTCGTTGGTCTAGTGCAAGTTTTCTACCCTCATTTGTAATTTTAAGCATATTATCTTCTGTTGCATCAACTGTTCCTGACCTTATTTTCTCTGCTCTTTCTCCTAAAGCCTTTACCATTTCTTGTTGTATTTCACTAGGTTTTACTACTACATTTATATTTTCAAATTCTGGTGTTGGTAAATTTAATGTTTCAGCAGTTTGAATATCTGCTACTTCTTTAAACATAGACATTAACTCTGGTAAATTATGAAATTTAGCAAATCTTGTTTTTGCCCTATATCCTGTACCCTCTGGTGCAAGTTCTATTGCAGTTACTGTTTCTCCAAATGTACTTGCCCAATTATCAAAATGTTCTAAACTATTTCCTTTTAATCCAGAATATTGTAAATATCTTTGCATTGTATAAAGTTCTGCCATTGAATTACTTACTGGTGTTCCAGTAGCAAATACAGAACCTTTGCCTCCTGTAATTTCATCTAAATATCTACATTTCATAAAAAGGTCGGAAGATTTTTGTGCTTCAGTTTGTGCTATTCCACCTACATTACGCATTTTCGTATATAAAAACAAATTCTTATAATTATGAGCTTCATCAACAAATAATTTATCTACACCTAATTCTTCAAATGTTACAACATCATCTTTTCTTTCTTCCTTATGTAATTTCTCTAATCTAGTTTCTAATGATTTTCTTGTTTTCTCCATTTGTTTAATAGTATAGTTTTCTCCTCTGTTTGATTTTTCAGAGGCAATTCCTTTTGTAATATCACTTATTTGTTCTTCTAATAATGCAATTTGTCTTTCTATTGACATTGGTATTCTTTCAAATTGTGAATGTCCAATAATTACTGCATCAAATTCTCCTGTTGCTATCCTACTACAAAATTTCTTTCTATTTTTGGTTTCAAAGTCTTTTTTAGTAGCAACTAAAATATTGGCACTTGGATAAAGTTGCAAAAACTCACTTGCAAACTGCTCTATAATATGATTTGGAACTACAAATAAAGACTTATTACATAAGCCTAAACGCTTACTTTCCATTGCAGCTGCAACCATCTCAAAAGTCTTTCCTGCACCTACTTCATGTGCTAATAATGTGTTATTACCATATAAAACATGTGCTACTGCATTAAGTTGATGTGTCCTTAATTTTATCTCTGGATTCATTCCTACAAAACCTATATGAGAGCCATCATATTCTCTTGGTCTTATGCAATTAAATTTATCATTATAAAGTCTTACTAAATGATTTCTTCTTTCTGGATCTTCCCATACCCAATTTAAGAATGCTTCTTTTATTGCGTCTTGTTTACTACAAGCTATTGCAGTTTCTTTTCTGTTTAATACTCTTTGCTTTCTTCCCTCGTCATCTATAAATGTATCAAATATTTTTACATCTTTTAGATTAAGTGTCTGTTCTATTATTTTATATGCATTTATTCTTGATGTACCATAAGTTGTATATGCTTTTACATTGTTTCTATCATTACTTTTTCCATCAATATACCATTCAGCAGTTATATTAGAATATTTAACATGAATATCCCATCTGTTATAACTTGGTGTATCTAATAATTCAAAAATAAACTTTCTAATGATTTCTGGAGGTATCCATGTTGAGCCTAACTTAATTCCAATTTCACTTGCAGTAAGGTCTTTTGGAATAACCTCTTTTAATTTTTCAACATTTATATTAAAACTAGAATCTTCTTTTGCAAATTGTTCTGCAACTTTTAGTTTTTCTCTAACATTACCAGATAAATATTCATCAGCAGTTACCCAATTATCAGAATTTTCATAATCAGGTACTCTAAAAATAACACCCTCTAAACTACTTATTATTTCTTCTTTATCTATATTGCATAATTGTTGCATATAATCTAAATCAACTTTTGCCTTATCTTGTATAGATAAAATCAAAGCCTCATCTGGAGTATCTACTTGTAATACTTTCTTTTTAGCTTTTATAGTTCTTTTGCTAAATATATCAGCTTTTCCTACAAAATTACCCTCTCCATCTATCTTTTCAAGTGAGCATAATAAGAAATAACTACTATCATTAGAAAATGCTGTTTCATTTGCTCTTGAATTTATTAAGCCATATTCTTTTGTAAATCTATCATATAATTCATTTAATTTTGCTTGTGCAATATGAATTTCCTCATCTGAATAATCTTCCATTTGAAAATCAATTAATTCTCTTACCTGTTCTCTTAACAAAATTAAACCTTTTATTCTATTTTGTGCCGTTAAAGGTAACTCATCTTGTAATATCATTTTTGAATTTTCTCTAAAATACAATTTATCATCTACTATTGCATAAGAATAATTCTTAACAGTTGGAATTGCAGGTATTGATGTGTCTTCTTGTTCAATTTCATTTTCAATACTATTATTCTGTAATTCTCCATGTATATTAGTTATCGCATAATTTAATTGTTCTTCTAAATTTGTGTCTTCTTCTGCTTTACAAGTTGAATCATAGCCATAAGCAGTAGATACCATTTCCATTTTTCCTAATATCATATCTGGATTATCTACAAAATATTTATTCATTGTAATATTGTTTTCATCTCTATCAAGATATACCCAATCTGGCATTATATCGGTCAAATTTTCTCTTTTTTGTAAGAAGATAATATCTGATGTTACTTTTGTTCCTGCATTCTTTGTAAAAGTATTATCTGGTAATCTAATAGCACCTAAAAGGTCTGCTCTTTGTGCTAAATACTTTCTAACCTCTGGACTTGCTTTATCCATTGTTCCTTTTGAAGTAATAAATGCAATTACTCCTCCTGGTCTAACTTTATCTAAAGTTTTAGCAAAGAAATAATCGTGTATTAGAAAATTATTTTTATCATATCTTTTATCATTAACTTTGAAATCTCCAAATGGCACATTTCCTATTGCTATATCAAAAAACGAGTCTGGTAAATCTGCTTTTTCATAACCTTGAACTTTAATATTTGCTTTTTGATATAATTGTTTTGCTATCTTACCACTTATGGAATCAAGTTCTACTCCATATAGTTTTGAGCTTTGCATTTCTTGTGGCAACATTCCTAAAAAATTTCCTGTACCACAACTTGGTTCAAGAATATTTGCTTGTTCAACACCCATGCTTTTTAGAGTGTCATATATTGCATTTATAACTACTGGTGGTGTATAAAAAGCAGTTAAAGTAGAAGCTCTTGCAGACTTATATTCTTCATCTGTAAGAATTTCTTTTAATTCGTTATATTCTTCGCTCCAATTATCTTTACTTTCATCAAACACATCTGGAAGTCCACCCCAACCGACATATTTCGACAAAATATTCTGTTCTTCAGAATTTGCTAATCTA
>CAMGAZ010000092.1 GCA_946008205.1 uncultured Clostridium sp.
AATAATTATTCCTTTCGTAAAAACATATAAAATTTATAACACAATAATTCTAAAAAAATCAAATTATGAATATAAAAATAGAAATATCGTATACGAAAATTAGCATAAATAGAGAAACAAAGAATATAATTTTAATATGAAAATATAGGGAGGATGAACATGGAGTATTCTAAAGATATAATATTAAGAATTAATTATCCAAGAAAGGAAAAAATTGTACAAGCGTGTGCTAAAGAAAAGAAAATAACAAATTTATGGAAAAAACACAAAGTAATAGCGACAATATCAACAATATGTGGTATACTAATAGTGTTAGATTGCATACTTGTATACAACTTCATAGAGTTATTGCAAGTATTAGCTTAACATATATAGGAGATGTAAAAATGAAATTAGCAAATAGTTGGAAAGATTATGAAATATTGGATATGGCAAATGGTGAAAAGTTAGAAAGATGGAAGGATATTGTTTTAGTAAGACCGGATCCACAAATAATATGGAAAGAAAAGCAATTCGCAGAAAAGTGGAAAAATGCTGATGCCAGATATGATAGAAGCAGTTCTGGAGGAGGCCATTGGGAATATAAAAAACATATTCCGGGAAGTTGGCAGATAAAATATAAAAATTTAACATTCAATATAAAACCCATGGGATTCAAACATACGGGAATATTTCCAGAGCAGGCAGTTAACTGGGATTGGATGATGGACAAGATATCAAATACAATAAAGGATGAAAAAAAAGAAGTAAAAGTTCTAAATTTATTTGCATATACTGGAGGCGCGACTGTGGCATGTCTTGCCGCAGGAGCTGCGGTTTGTCATGTTGATAGTTCAAAGGGAATGGTGTCATGGGCTAAGGAAAATGTAATATCTTCCGGATTACAAGATAGACCTGTAAGATACATAGTAGATGATGTGATAAAATTTGTGAATAGAGAAATTCGCAGAGGCAACAAATATGATGCTATTATTATGGATCCACCATCTTATGGTAGAGGAGCGAATGGTGAAGTTTGGAAATTCGAAGAAAATATACCAGAGTTAATTAATTTATGCATGAAAGTCTTATCAGACAAACCAGTATTCTTTTTGATAAACTCTTATACTACAGGAATATCTAGCATGGTATTAGAGAATATATTAAAAATGAATATGAAAAATAAATTTGGAAAAAAATTCTTACAAGGTAAATTTGAAAATGGAGAAATAGGATTACCAATGACAAATTCTGAATTAGTATTGCCTTGTGGAATTTATGCAAAATGGGAAAATAAGATATAGAGAGAAAATTGTTAATGGAAGAGAGAAAATTAGAAAATAAAATAAAATTAAACGTAATATATGAGGATAACCACATTATAGTAGTAGAAAAGCCCGTGAATATACCGTCACAAGGTGATAAAACGGGCGATATTGACATGCTTACTATTATAAAACAATATCTAAAAGAAAAGTACAATAAACCTGGAAATGTTTATCTAGGACTTGTACATAGACTTGATAGACCTGTAGGAGGAGTAATGGTATTTGCTAAAACTTCGAAAGCGGCAGCTAGACTAAGTGAACAAGTAAGAGAAAAGATATTTAGAAAAAAGTATTTAGTAATTGTAAATGGAAAATTTAAAGATAATAAAGGAGTGCTAGAAGACTACTTACTTAAGAACGAAAAAACAAATATGAGCAGAGTAGTGACAGAAGAGACAAAAAGTGCAAAATATGCAAAACTAGATTATGAAGTACTTAAATACGATTCAGAGCTGAATTTATCGGTATTGAGGATAAATTTATATACAGGAAGACATCATCAAATAAGAGTACAATTATCTAGCAGAGGACATAGCATATATGGAGATCAAAAATATGGGGGTAGAGGACATGGTAAGCAAATCTGCTTGTGGGCTTATGAACTTACGATACAACATCCTATAACAAAGGAAGAAATGAGCTTTAAAGCTTTACCAGACAAAGAAAAAAGTTGGAAGATATTAGATGGAATTAAAGGATTAGACTAGATTAAGATAGTCTAATTTTTTTTGAAATAAAAGCTTTTAAATAAAAAACAAAACAGTATTTATGGCAAAATATATAAAGGAATATTTTATAAAAGTGCTAAATTTATATATGTAATTTGAAGAAGACACGAAAAAAGAAAATTATATGTAAAAAAACACAGGATTTATAAAAAAATGAAAATAATTGTCAAAATATATTGTAATATGTAAGAAATTAAAAGGAGAGCCAAATGATAGACAAAATTTGCGAGAACTTGACCAATAAAATTCAAAAAGAAATGCCAGAAATAAGCGACGAAAGAGCAGAAATAATAAAATATGGTTTGCAACTGATAATTGGAGAAATTCCAAAAGTTATATTATTAATCTTAGTCGCAATTATAATGAAAATTGGATGGTTAGTAATATTTGCATATTTAACTATGTTACCATACAAAATTGTAGCAGGAGGGTTTCATTTAAAAACTCATATTGGATGCACGATAGGAACTTTTGTTGTTTATTTTGGTAATGTTCTAATCAGTAAGAATTTATTATTGCAACCAATATATATAAAATATATTATAGTTGGAGTAGTATGGATTATATCAATAATAATGATTTCTCTATATGCACCAGCAGACACAATAAATTTACCAATATTAAGAAAAAAGGAAAGAAAGACAAAAAAGATATTATCATACATATTTGCAACAATCACGTTAATTGTAGCAATTTTAGTAAATAACAATACATTATCAAATATATTAATTTTAAATGTTTTAATAGAATCAATATCAATATCAAAATTAGCATACAAATTAACCAAAAATGAATATGGATATATAACATATGCAAATGATTAAATTGATTAATATAGCATTAGCCGGCAATGCTTTATTATAAAAAGAACTACAGGAGGAGGAAACTATTATGTTAAAATTATTAGTTAAAATTGCTGAAAAATATGCAAAATCTACAAATACAGCTTGCGTTTTATGGGGAGTATTTCATCAACCAAAGATGCCAGCTTCATTAATAAAGAAAGACTAAATTATATAAATAATAACAACTTTAAAACAAGATAGCCTATAAACTATCTTGTTTTTATTCATTATATATTTCAATTTGTTGTTTAAAAAATTCTTCGTTTTTACTTGTAAAACGTGCCAAGTTTTTATGCTTTTTTATTATTCTATCTACTTCCCATAATCCAAGTCCTGTATTATTAGGCTTTGTAGAGTAACCTTTTTCCGAAATCTTATCCAGATTGATATCTTTCTCTTTATATGTATTTTCAATTATTAGTAGTTGTCTGTGTTGCTTTACATCATTTCTAATAACTACATTAATTAACTTATTATCACACTCTGAAGCTGCCTCTATTGCGTTATCCATGAGTATTCCTAATATTCTCGTAAATTCGTAAATACCCATATGCAAATTTTTAAAATCAATAAAAGACTCCAAGCTAATTTTTATGCCTAAACTATCAGCTCTATAGTATTTATTTGCAAGAACGGAATATACAGATGGACTATTTATTACCTCTGGGTTTAAAGAACCCAAGTTGCTAACTTGCTTACAGTCTTGTAGTAACTGCTTGTAATACTTTCGTAGCCCCTCCATGTCGTTAGTATCTACATATCCTCCAATGCCAGATACTATATTAGCAAAGTCGTGTTTAAAAGCCCTGATGTTATCATGTAAGATTTGCAAAGTTTTATTATATAACTTTTCCTGTTCTAGGTCCTCTTCGACTTTTTCTAATTTCATAGTTTTGACCATACTAAAAGTACTAATGAAGAAATATGACATTAAAGATAAAATATTAATAAATATAATAAAAGTAGGCAAACTGTTATAGTAAAAAACTATTAAATACATTTGAATAAATATTGCAACAATAGCAATTAATGTATTTGATAAGAGAATTATCTTATTTTTCTTATTTATAGTGTCCAAAATATTAATATTAAAATGAAGATGCTTCATTAGTTTGTAAATCAAAAATAATATAAAGTATATTGACAAAGTAATAACGAATCTAAACAATGGAATGTTAGCGCATACTGAATATTCCATATTAAATATAATTAAAAACAATCTGGCAAATATCATTTCAAGTATGGAAATAAAGACAATAGGAATAAATTCGGCGACCAGACTTTTTAAAAAGCTAATTTTAAACACACACATAATTATGATAGGCATTGCGACTAAAGTAATAATATTACTATAAGGTTTAGAGATTACAATTGAACATAAAGAACCCAGTAGGGAGCCTAGTAAAATATAAGCTAACTTTTGTTTCTTTGTAGCAGTAATATTTAAAATAGTAAGGAATAACTCCATAGTAAGTGGCATTTCTATAAACAGAAATAAAACCAGCATGATGTTTATTATAGTTGTATTTTCAGTAGTCAAAGCTACCCATATGTTATTTAATATTTCCATAATTATTTAAAACCTCCATGAAATTATTTTTGTATTTTGGACCAATAAAACATGTCGAATTCGATGAACATTTAAAGAATATCGTATTATTCGTCAAATCAACATTACTAATATTGTGTATATTAACAATAAATGACTTGTGGCATCTTACGAAATTATTTGGAAGAGACTTGCTAATTTTTGTAAAGGATCCATAAGTTTGTATATTTGAGGAACTCAAGCAATATATGGCTCTCATGCCGTCTTTTTGAATATAATTAATTAAATTTTGATTTATTAAGTACTTCTTATTGCTTAAAGTTATGAATTTCTGTGTATTAGAATTAATATCTTCAAACAGCCTAAGAACTGTTTTTTCCAACTTTGATAAAGAAAAAGGCTTTTGAATGAAATCAAATGTTTTACATTCAAAAGCAGATATAATGTATTCAAAATGCCCAGTAATAAAAATAATATACATAAATTTATTATTTTCTCTTATTCGTTTTGCTATGTCGATTCCATTGGATTTTGAATTCAAATCGATATCTAAGAATAAAACATCTACTTCATTTTGACTAATAAAATTTATTAATTTACTAGCAGTATTAGTTGAAAAAACTACATTAGCATCTAAATTGTTTTTAAAGAATATGATTTCTAACATTTCCTTTAATTTTGATAATAATAGACTATTGTCATCACATAAAGCAAATTTAATCATATGTATATACCTCTTTTCTTTTGTTGTATCAAGAAAATTAATGGAAAAAACTGTTAACCAAATAACCAAATTCTTCCAATTAACTTATAATATATTCCAAATAAGATATATTGTCAATATAAAATTAAAAAAATAGCAATAAAAATGTCGAAACTTGAAAAGATATGCCATGAAATAAGAACTAAGCACGAGAATAAATTGCTTACGACATCATATACTTAAACAATAAAGGAGAATGAGTAAATGAAGAAAGTTTTAATAATAATTTCTATTATAGTGATTTTTGCTTTTGCGATAGCTATAGCTAATAACCAAGGAGAAAAGGCCATACCAACTAGTAGTATGGATACACTTAGCAATACAAAAATTGGTTGGGGAATAAAGAGAAGCGATAATCATGAACAACCGGATGTGGGGAGTAAAAATAAGGAGATATTAAATAAGTACCAAGGAATATATTTGGGAAATAAAGATAAGAAATTTATATACTTGACTTTTGATTTAGGCTACGAAGCTGGATATACAGCCAAGATATTAGAAATATTGAAACAAAATGATGTAAAAGCCACTTTTTTTATTACTGCACATTACTTAAATACTCAGCCAGAGTTAGTTAAACAAATGATTGATGAAGGACATATAGTAGGAAATCATACAGTGAACCATAAAAGTATGCCGTCTTGTAGTCTAGATACAATAAAAAAAGAGGTGATGGATTTGCATGCGGCAGTATATGACAAATTTGGATATGAGATGAAATACATGAGACCACCTAAAGGAGAATATAGTGAAAAAACAGTAGCATATACAAATACACTTGGATATACAACAGTTATGTGGTCCTTCGCATATGATGACTGGGACGAATCAAAACAGGGAAGAGAAGAATACGGGAAAAAGAAAATTTTAGATAATGTCCATAATGGTGAAGTGATGCTTTTACATGCAACATCTAAGGACAATAGTAATATACTGGATGATGTAATAAAGCAGATTAAGGACATGGGATATGAGTTTAGAAATATAGACAATTTTGAAAAGTAAGGAGTTTGATTTATTTTGCGTAAGAAAAATAAAAAAGAAAGCACTCTAAATAGAATTTTAGAAATTCCACAGGAAATTAGTACAAATGAGCCCAAGGTAACAATTTTAGGATTTAAAAAAATGC
>CAMGAZ010000093.1 GCA_946008205.1 uncultured Clostridium sp.
AGCTAAGTCTTGTCCATATTCTGGTTGGAATTCCCATTCTTTATCAGCATTTTTTAATATATCATTTGCTACTTTATGGTCAATTCTAACAAAACTTGAATTAATTAATTTTGTTAATTTTTCAATTAATCCTTTTTCTATGAAATTGTCACAGAAAGCCATTTCCTCAGGGCATCTTTCTAGTACTTTAGAAACAACGTATTTTAAGCAATCCTCTTCTATGTTCATTAGCTCGTCTAAATCACAAAATGCAATTTCTGGCTCTATCATCCAAAATTCGTTAGCATGTGTTTTGGTGTTTGAGTTTTCACTTCTTAATGTAGGACCAAATGTATAGATTTTACCAAATGCTTGTGCAAATGTTTCACCATGAAGCTGACCAGAGCCTGTTATAAATGCCTTTTTACCGAAAATATCTTGTGAAAAATCTGTTTTTCCATTTTTTTGTGGAAGTGTTTTATCCAAATCTAAGGTGGTTAATTTGAACATTTCTGCTGAACCTTCACAATCAGCACAAGTTATAATTGGTGTGTTTACATATACATATCCGTTTTGTTGAAAATATTCGTGGATAGCAAATGCTGCAACACTTCTAATTCTAAATACTGCATTAAAAGTATTTGTTCTAGGACGTAAATGTGCAACTGTTCTCAAATATTCAAAAGAATGTCTTTTCTTTTGAAGAGGATAATCAGAATCGGCTAAATTAAAAATGTTAATGGATGCTGCATGCATTTCAAAAGGTTGTTTTGCATTTTCAGTTTTAACAATCTTACCTTGTACAATTATGGTAGAACTAATGGTTAGCTTACATACCTGCTCAAAATTTGATAGTGTGTCGCTAAAAACTATTTGTAAATTTTTAAAAAAAGAACCATCATTAATTTCAATGAATCCAAATGTTTTTGAATCTCTTACTGTTTTTACCCAACCTGAAATTTCAACATTTTTATCAATGTAATTGTCGGTATTACGAAATAAATCTTTTATCGATACATTTTTCATACTAAAGTCTCCAATCTATAAATATTTAAAGAAATTATACTCGTATCAATGAAAAAAATCAAGATATTTTAAGCTAAATGTTGATAACTATGGACTTTTACTAAAAAATGGTATAAAATAATAAAAGTTTATTAGGTTTATAGATAAATCCCAAAATCTAAATTCAAAAAAGGATGTAGTAAATATGGCAAATGAATATAGAGACCATAATTGTGGAGAATTAAATATAAAAGATGTTGGAACAGAAGTCAAATTAGCTGGATGGATACAAAGAATTAGAAATCTAGGAGGAATGACATTTGTAGATTTAAGAGACCAATATGGAATTACGCAAATAGTTGTTTCTAGCGAAGAATTAAAAGAGCAAATAAGTAATTTATGCACAGAATGTGTTATATCTGTGGAAGGAAAGGTTGTTGAAAGATCAAACAAAAACTCTAAGATTCCTACTGGAGAAATAGAGATAGAGGCAAAAAAGATAACAGTTTTAGGAGAGTGTGAGTCAACTCTTCCATTTGAAATAAATTCTGAAAAAGCCGACATAGAAGCGGTAAGAGAAGATTTACGTTTGGAATATAGATTTTTAGACTTGCGTAATGATAAAATACATAACAACATATTACTTCGCTCTAAGATAATGAAAACTATTCGTGACAAGATGGTAGAAATGTGGTTTACTGAAATTCAAACTCCAATACTTGCAAATTCATCACCAGAAGGCGCTAGAGACTTTTTAGTACCTAGCAGATTGCACCCAGGTGAATTTTATGCATTACCACAAGCCCCTCAACAATTCAAACAGTTGCTAATGATTTCAGGGTTCGATAAATATTTCCAAATAGCGCCATGCTTTAGAGATGAAGATCCAAGAGCCGATAGAGCTCCAGGAGAATTTTATCAAGTGGACTTTGAAATGGCATTTGCAACTCAAGAAGATGTACTTAAAGTAATAGAAGAGTTAATCACAAATGTATTTAAAAAACATACAAACTGGAAGCTTACCGATGCACCATTTGTAAGAATTCCTTATAGAGAAGCAATGGAGAAATATGGAATAGATAAACCAGACTTAAGAAACCCACTAATAATACAAGATGCAACTGAAATATTTAAAAATACAGAATTTAATGCTTTTAAAGATAAAACCATAAAAGCGATAGTAGTTCCAAATGGAGCAGCTCAAGGAAGGAAATTCTTCGATAGCATGACTGAATTTGCAGTTGAAGAGCAAGGTGCAAAAGGGTTAGCTTGGACCAAAATAGATGAAAACAATACTGCTCAAGGAGGAATTGCAAAATTTATTACAGACGAAGTACTAAAAGGATTAGAAGAAAAACTTGGAGCAAAGCAAGGAGATAGCATATTCTTTATTGCAGATAAACTACAAGTTGCACAAAAAATTGCAGGGCAAGTAAGAATAGAACTTGGAAACAGACTAGACTTATTAGAGAAAAATACATACAAATTCTGCTTTATAGTAGATTTTCCAATGTACGAATATAATGAAGATGAACAAAAGGTAGACTTTAACCATAATCCATTCTCAATGCCTCAAGGAGGAATGGAAGCATTAGAAACAAAAGAACCATTAGATATTTTAGCTTATCAATTTGACCTAGTAGGGAATGGATATGAAATGGCATCAGGAGCCGTTAGAAACCATGATCCAAAACTAATGGTAAAAGCATTTGAAATAGCTGGATATTCAGAAAAAACTGTTGAGGAAAAATTTGGAGCACTATATAAGGCATTCAAGTATGGTACGCCTCCACACGCTGGAGCAGCTCTAGGATTAGATAGAATGGTAATGCTAATTGAAAATACTCAAAATATAAGAGAAGTAATAGCATTTCCTAAAAACAAAAAAGCGAGAGACGCTATGATGAATGCACCAAGTAAAGTAGAAGAACAACAACTTAAAGATGTACATGTAAAAATTAGTGACAAATAGTTGTGTTACTTTGGATAAAATAAAAGAAAGCAGGTGGTTTTATGGAAAAAAATGACGAAGAAACGCTTGCAGTAAAAATTGAAATATTAAATGAAAAATTAGATTACATAATAAATAAGCAAAAAGAAGCAGAAAAAGAATTGCAAAAAAACAACAAAGTTGTAATGCAAAGAATAAATAAAATACAAGAATATAACGAAATTGATGATATGAGAAACACAGTGTTAAACAACAAATTAAATACTATAATGAAAAGAATAGTTGAAATTGACAAAAAACTATATTAAAAAACCGAGGTAAGAAATGAAAAAAACATTTAGATTTTATATGGCAATGTTATTGGCGAAATGTGCTAATAAATCACTAAAATTATTGAAAAGAAATGCATCATATTTCCCAGGAAATCTAGCATTAAAAATATGTCCGAATTTTATCGAGCAGGTAGAAAAACCGAACATTATAATTGGCGTTACTGGAACAAATGGTAAAACGACAGTATCGAACATGATAAACGATATACTAGAAGATAATGGATATAAAGTAATGAACAATAGATACGGCTCAAATATGAATACCGGAATAGCAGCAAGCTTTGTTGCAAACAATACGATATCGGGTAAAAATAAAAATGATATTGCAGTATTTGAAATGGATGAGAGAAGCACAATCCACATATTTAAATATATTACGCCAACATATTTGATTTGCAATAATCTTTCTAGGGATTCTATAAAAAGAAATGCCAATACAGCGTTTATTGCAGGAATAATAAATAATGCAATTCCAGAGAACACAACAGTTGTTACAAATGGAGATGACCCAATTTGCGTTAATCTAGCAAGCAAAAATAAAAAGATATATTATGGAATTGACAGATTGGACACAGATACAGAAAAATGCGAAAATATTGTGCAAGACATGGTACTATGCCCTAGATGTGGCGCAAAGCTAGAATATGAATATTATAGATATCACCATGTTGGAAAGATGCACTGCCCAAACTGTGAATTTAAAACGCCAGCAAAAGACTATGAAATTTCTAATATAGACTATAAGAATAAACAAATTACTATAAAAGATAATTTGGATAAGACTGAATATAAATATTCAATGGTGGCTGATGGTTTGATTAATATCTACAATATGCTATCTGCCATAACAGTGTTAAAACAAATAGGAATAAGTGATGAAAAAATAGAGAAGTCACTTAAGAAGACAAAAATAGTAGATACAAGATTCATGATTGACGAAGCTGGAGGCAAAAAAATAGTACTACATTTGGCAAAGGGGCAAAATCCTATAGCATGTTCAAGGGCTTTTGATTATGTAAGAAAGCAACCTGAAAGAAAGACTATAATATTATTTTTAGATGATTTGCATGAAAAAAATGAAGTGATAACATGGCTTTATGATACTGACTATGAATTCTTAAATGGAGACAATGTAGAGCAAATAATAGTTAGTGGAAAAAGGTACAAAGATACAGTGGTAAGATTACTTTTAGCTGGGGTGCCAAAGGATAAAATCTATGCAGAGAAAACTGAAACAGAAGCGGTAAAAAAACACTTCAATCCACAGAATATAGACAGCGTATATATCTTGTATGATTTATATTCAATAAAAGAAAGAGATGCTGTTCATAAAGAAGTGAAAGAAATATTAGAAAAAAAGGCGGAAGATAAAAAATGAAAATAGAAATGCTATATCCAGAGGTATGCAATTTATTTGGAGATATCAGTAATATTAAATATTTAAAACATTGTGTCCCAGAAGCAGAAATAATAAAAACAGATATAAATTCTGAACCTGCTTTTGTAACTCAAGATGTGAACATGATTTACATGGGGCCAATGCCAGAAAATATACAGGAGATGGCTATAAATAAATTAAAGCCATATACAGAAAGAATAAAAGAATTGATAAATAGAAATGTAGTATTTTTGGTTACTGGAAATGCAGTTGAAATTTTTGGAAAGTACATTGAAAACGAAGATGGAAGCAAGATAGAAGGTTTATCTATTTTCGATATATATGCAAAAAGAAACATGATGCGCAGGCATAATAGTACATATGTTGGAACCTATGAGGACATAGAAATTGTCGGATATAAAAGTCAATTTACTATGGCATATGGAGACAATGAAAAAAATTATTTTTCAAAGGTAGAACGTGGAATAGGATTAAATGAAGAAAGTAAACTGGAAGGAATAAAAGAAAATAACTTTATAGGTACATACATAATAGGACCAATACTTATACTCAATCCGTTGTTTACTCGAAAATTGATTTCTATTTTAGGCGTAAAAAATGCGAAACTAGCATTTGAACAAGAGACAATGGAAGCATATAAACAAAGATTATTAGAACTTAAAGAATAATGAGTTAAAATTAGAGGAACGAGGCAATAAAAGTATGAAACATATAGATATAATTAATGCGGAAACTGATTTAGGATTATGCATTAATGGTACAAAGCTTGGGCCAGAAACCCTTACCAAAGAATTAAAGGATGAGAATATTCATGCAATTTACATAGTAAAAAGCAAAGAAGTGGAAAAAGACTATTCTAAAGAAAATAAAAAGAAGAACTTGGAACCATTAAATGAATTTAATGAAAAGTTATACAAAAGAGTTGAACAAAGCCTTGCAGAACAAAAATTTCCAATTACTATTGGTGGAGATCATAGTATTGCTATAGCTTCAGCATTAGCATCAATAAAAAAATATTCAAATTTGGGAGTTATTTGGGTCGATGCTCATGGAGACTATAACACTTTTGAAACAACGATAACAGGCAATATACACGGTTTGCCACTTGCTGCAATTACGGGGTATGAGAAGAACTATCTTACTAATTTCCATACGGGAAATAAATATAGTTATGCAAACACTGTAATTGTTGGAGGAAGAGATATTGATGAACTAGAAAAAGTTAATTTAGAAGATGCTGGGATAAGAGTGTTTTCCACAGAATATATACATGAGCGCGGAATGAAAAATGTAATGGAAGAGGCAATTAAAATCGCAACGAATGGAACAAATGGAATACACATAAGTTGGGACTTAGATGTAATAGACCCTAAAATTGCACCTGGTGTATCTGTGCCAGCAAAAGATGGAATTAATTTAAAAGAAGTTTATGAAGCGGTAAATGAAATTCTAAAAAATAGAAATATGGTAAAATCAATGGATTTGGTAGAATACAATCCTGTACTTGATGTAGAAAATAAGACTCAAACAATTGCAATCACTATATTAGAAAATATTATCAAAGGCTTTTCCTTTGTATAGGTTTAAAATAGATATGTCACATGTAAATTGAAAATAAAATATTGAAAGAG
>CAMGAZ010000094.1 GCA_946008205.1 uncultured Clostridium sp.
ATAAATAGATATAACTAGTGCAGGAATATAAATATAAGCTTCATTATAGCTAGAATCTACTAATAACGGAAAGGCAAAAGGCATGATTGCAATTAATCCAAGAACTATAGCTTTTAAGAAGAATTTTATATCTTTATAAATACTATTGTAGTATTCTACTTTGTTTTCTTCTTTCAGTATTCTGGCTGCCGACTCTTTCCATGCAGTCGAAAAGAATCCATAAAATGTATATATAATATTTGGAAATTTATTTGCTATTGAATATAATCCATTAGCATTTGCTCCTATCATCCATGTTAGCATAAGTCTATCTGACAAGCTTATAATTATCCAAGATAAATTATTTGGCACTAAAGGAATAGAATATCTAAGCATTTCTGACATTGTATTTTTATCTAAATCTTTATTGCTTATAAATTGTGGAAGATGTAACTTTATGAGTACTACTATAGCAGTTATAC
Source organism: uncultured Clostridium sp. (assembly GCA_946008205.1). Lineage (GTDB taxonomy): Bacteria > Bacillota > Clostridia > TANB77 > CAG-508 > CAG-245. Next base: position 462 of record CAMGAZ010000094.1, read on the forward strand.
TATTGGCTACAGTATTAGACCACAACAAGCCATTCACTCCCCATTTAAAGCCAACTATAAATACTATATTTAATGCAATTGTTGATGCACCCAAAATGAAGTTTGAAAAAGAATATAATTTTATTTTTCCAGTACCTCTAGCAAGTGCATTACTTAACCCTATGAGAATATTTGAAATTATAAATAATAAGAATACAATAGCATATTCATATTGCATCATCCCCATTGCAATTCCTGCAATAAGAGTGAATATTATTGTTCCAACGGTTGTATATGCAATAGTCGCAGTTATTACTCTCTTCTTACTTTTTAAATCTTCAGCATCTATTAGGAATCTAAACATAGATTCTTCCATTAGCATAGTTATTATTGGTAACAAGAATGTTGATAGTGTTACTAAAAAGTCGTAAGTACCATATTCAGCTGTTGTTAGTTTAGATGTGTATAATCTTAACAGTAAGAATGATACTATTTGAGTGCTTAACTTTCCTATCGCTATTATTACAGTATTTTTTAATAATTGTTTCTTTTGATTCATTTTACACTTCCATATCTATATTTATTAATGTATTATCATTTTTACATATTTTATCATACTATTATTTTCTGTCAATATTAACTTTTTTCATTTTGTAATATACGAACCATAATGCTCTCCTTCTAAAAATATTATATATGAAATCTTATTAAATTCAATGGGAGTATGGAGAAATTTGGCGTTTTATAGTATAATATTTTCAGCAAATATCTTGGAAGTTATTATATGATAAAGTTAAATCATTCAGCACCTATAAATTTTAAAGAAAGAGATTTTGATGATAAACTTAAAGAAGTTTCACCACAATTTGTCAAAGTATATAATCAAGCATTGAAAGCCGAAGAATATTCATTAGATGAAATAGCTGGATTAGGTTATAGAAAAGCATTAGAATTCCTAATAAAAGATTTTGCAATTTATAATAATCCAGAAAAATCTGAAGAAATAAAATCGACATGGATGATGAAATGCTTAAAAGATTATATTGATAATGATAAAGTCAAAACTCTTGCTGAAAAGTCAGAGTGGATAGGAAACGATGAGGCACATGATGCTGAAACTATGAAATCCAAAAAGGAGAATAATAAAAATGAGTAAATATTATGACAATACTAGCAAAGAAATAAAAGATTATTTTAAAATTTTAGAACCAAATTTTCCAGAATGGTTAAATGAATATATAGATACAAAAGAATTATTATCACAGCAATATATAAGTGTTACTTGTGGCACTATTTATTCAGACTTATTTGAAAGCGATTTTTTCTTTTCAAGTCTAGACCATTCTGTTGCAGTTGCTTTAATTGTTTGGCATTTCACACATGATAAAAAACAAACTTTATCTGGATTATTTCACGATATAGCAACACCTGCATTTAAGCATTGTGTAGATTTTCTTAATGGAGATTATATGACTCAAGAATCAACAGAGGATTTGACAACAGAAATAATAAAAAATTCAAAAGAAATTATGACCTTATTAAAAAGAGATAATATTAAAATATCAGAGATAGATAATTATCATTTATATCCTATTGCTGATAATGATACGCCTAAATTATCTGCTGATAGATTAGAATATTCATTATCAAATGCTTTGTTTACATATAGGTTATTAGATTCAGAAAGTATCAAAGAAATCTATGATGATATTGAGATACAAACTAACGAAGAAAAAGAAATAGAGTTAGGATTTAAAACTAAAAAAATTGCTAGAAACTTTGTTAAGGTTACGAGCAGATTATCCGTTATATATCGCGAAAATAGAACTAGATATTCTATGCAATTAATTGCTGATATCCTAAAAAGATTAAGCGATGAAAACAAAATATCTAAAAAAGATTTATATGAATTAAAAGAAAGTGAAGTAATAGATATCATAGAATCTTCTAAATATAATGATATATTTAATATTTGGAAAAATGCTAAAAAAGTAAAAATATCAAAAGAAGAACCTCAAAATGTTTATTATGTACATCATGGAGCAAAGATTAGATATATTGATCCACTATTTAATGGTGAAAGGATTTCAAAGTGTTGTAAAATTGCTAACAAAATGATAGAAAATAATTTATCTTACGATATGAATAATTATGTATATTTAGATTTTAATTTCTGATAATAAAGGGTATGGAAATTCCCAATAATCTTCAAATGGAGCAGATGAGGGGAATCGAACCCCCATTGTCGCCTTGGGAAGGCAATGTTCTACCACTAAACTACATCTGCATGATTATATTTTATCACTTCTATATATTTTTTCAAGTATTATTTCGAACTTTTTTAACTTTGTTTTTATGGGATGTTGCCATGTAAAATAAAAAACTCCACAAGTATTGAAAACAATATTGTAGAGTTTTGCTATTTGGAGCAGGTAGCGGGAATCGAACCCGCATAGCCAGCTTGGAAGGCTGGAATTCTACCATTGAACTACACCTGCATTTCCTAACGACATTTATTATTATAACGAATAAAATTAAATTTGTCAATAGTAATTTTGAAATTTTTTAAAATTTTACTACCATCCACTTTTTACATGTATGAATGGTAGTAAAATAGTGTATATTACATTTTATGCTCTTGGATGAGCCTTTTTATATTCGTTTTTTATGCCTGGATCTTGGAATTGCATATATACTTGTGTAGAAGATATATCTGAATGTCCAAGCATTGTCTGAATAGCTTTTAAATCAGCTCCATTTTGTAATAAATGTGTTGCAAAAGAATGTCTTAATACATGTGGTGTTATATCTTTTTCTATATGTGCTTGTTCTTTATAATATTTAACTATTTTCCAGAAGCCTTGCCTTGTTAATCTTGTTCCGTTAACATTAACAAATAGTGCTTCTTCATTCTCATCTCTTATTAAATATGGTCTAGCATCCTCTATATACTCTTTTAACGCTTTTAGTGACATTGAACCTAGAGGGATGTTTCTTGCCTTATTTCTTCCTCTGCACACAACATATCCTTCATCTATTTTAACATCATCTATATCTAATGATATCATTTCTGTAACTCTCATTCCTGTAGCATATGCAAATTCTAGCATTGCTTTGTCTCTAGTCCCTTTTAGATCAACATCTTTAGGTTGATCCAATAATAATTCAACTTCTTTTGAAGTTAATATATTTGGTACTCTTTTATTTATTTTAGGTGATTCAATTGTCATCGTTGGGTCTTTCTTTACTTTTTTTACTCTTATTAAATATTGGTAGAAAGATCTTATTGAAGCTAGACTTCTTGAAATAGTAGATTCTTTTTTGTTTTCCTCTCTTAAATATTCCATGTATTCTAGTATAGTCTCTTCAGTTGCTTTTAAATAGTTGATTTTGTTATCTGATACGTATTTTTCGTATTGCTCTATATCTCTTCTGTATGATTGAAGTGTATTATCCGATAATTTCTTGTCATCTCTAAGAAAATCTAAAAAAAGTTTAACTTGCTTTTCCATTTGAACTCCCCTATTCTATTTATATATGTGTATGTTTTATAAATTTTTTAATTTACATAACTTATACATGTTATATCAAAATATTTGTCAATTGTAAATACATTTTCACAAATTTCTACAATTTATTTTTATCAATTCATAATTAATCAAGATTTTTACTTGAAGAACAAAAATCTTAATAAGCTTGTAATAATACGTTTAACAATATTTTAATAAAATTTGGCTTAAATTTCCTGACATATAAGTCTCCACTACTGACGAACATAGTAATATTACTAGCATAAGTAAAGAAAATATTGTATGTTTTATTATTTGAACTTTTATGTTTTCTTTTCTTCTGTCCTCCATGATTAATCTATATAATTTTATACCACTTACTGCTAAAGTTATGATTGTTGGTATGTAAATTATATTTTGAAATAACATAGTTGAAATTATAAATATTATTGCTTTTCCTGTTCCTATAGTTGCAGTAACAGCGGATATTGTATAACCTATACAATATCCCTTGTATCCAATTACTAAATATATTAAAGGCACTCCTATTACAGTCGACCCCAAGAACCATAACAATATTGCAATGCACACATTGTTAATCATTGAGGAAGATAATAACTCTTTTGTAGAAATCTGATAATTTTCTTTTACAGAGTTTATAAAGTTATTAATATAACTGCTTATTTGATTTGATTGTGTTTCCTTGGAATTAGATAAATTTTAGCATTTTCTCTTATGTATTCAAATATTATATTTCGTACTCTATGTTCACTATTTTTTCTTGATGTTCTTCTCATTCTCTCCTCCTAAGATTATTTTTATACATAATGTCTATTCAATAATCTTAGAATTAGAACTTATTTTATTTATTCTACAGATACTTTTCCGTAGTTTCCTCCGCCACCTGCTTGTATTCTCATTTTTCCTTCTCTTGAAGCTATTACCTCAGAAGCAACCTTTTCTCCTACAACTGCCTCTATGTCGTCTTTTGATAAATTATGTAATATAGTCATTTCTGTTCCAAATTGATTTAACAACTTATCAATTGTTTTTGCTCCAAGCCCTGGTATAAATGTAAGAGGAACCTGGTATATATATGGAGGTCTTTGTTTAGGGCTTTTACTTACTTTCTTGTCTTTAATTAGCTCTATTCTATCAAATACTCCGAATGTGACTTTATCGCTACCACAATAAGGGCATATTTCTACAGGTTCTTTTGTCTCTATTACTTGATTACAATTATCACAAAAAGTTCTATGATATTTGCCAAGTTTTGGATCTAACCCATAATTACATATAACTTTCCTTCCATCTTCTCCTTTTAGCGCTTTTACAATTTCTTTAAAGCTTATATCTTTTACTAACATTTTATTATATTCTCTTGCTATTTTTGGAAGCGAATGGGCATCTGAGTTTGTAACAAAAGTTTTATCCTCTAATTCCGAAATCATATCTGCCAAATATGTATCTGCACTCAAGCCCAATTCGATGGCAAATATTTTATTAAATTTTTCTTTGAATATATCTTTCATTCTATCAACACAATTGCCATAGTAACTTTTAAATGGCGTAAAACAATGTGCAGGAATTAATATTCCATTGTATTTTTCAACTATATCTATTAATTCATATCCTGACACATTTGATCTTTGCGTACTTAATGTTATATTTTTTATATGATGACTCATTTCTTCTGAAAATGCTTTTATATCAGATAAATGTGGGAAGAAACATACATTATGAGCAGCTCCACATTTTCCGTTTCTACTAACTTCTGACGTCTCTACTTCACTTCCTAATAATATACACACCTTGTCTTTATATATTATTCCACCATCTTCTATTTCGTAAGCTTCTCCTGTCTTTAAAAAGTTTTCTATATCTTCAATTACATATGGAGACGCGCAGTCTATAACTCCTACTACATTAATTCCTTTTCTATCGGCACATTCTCTTGCTATGTTTGCAAAATTCAAACTTCTTGCCGCTGTTATTTTTATTGGTTTTCCACTTTCACTTCTTCCTATATGAACGTGCAAATCTGCAAATATTTCTTCCATTTCTATCTCCTCTTATTTTTGTATTTCACTTTTTCCTAAAGAAAAAGAGGATTTATCGTCCTCATTTTATAAATACATTTTCCTATTCTTTAAACCAATCTTCATATGCTCTTTCAGTCCTAATTTGACCAATCATATCATGTTGTCTAGTTGCTTCCTCTTTAGTTATTCCCCTTGTTTTGTCATTAGATATTCTTGAAGGATTCACTAACTGTTCTAATGGTACTCCATTAATTCTATTTTGTAGAATGTATTGAATCTGTGGC
>CAMGAZ010000095.1 GCA_946008205.1 uncultured Clostridium sp.
TCCCAATTGGGCGAAGAGGAGATGAAAGTATGTCAGAAAATGTAAATCATACAATAGATGATATTCTGGAAACAGTAAAAAAATCCAATAGAAGAGCTGATTTGAGACTAATAAGAAGAGCTTATGATTTTGCAAAAGCACAACATGGTTATCAATTAAGGAAATCTGGAGAGCCATACATAATACATCCTCTTCAAGTGGCTTATACATTATCTACTCTTGGATTAGATGAAAGCACTATTTGTGCTGCTCTCTTACACGATGTAGTAGAAGACACTAAAGTGACGTTACAAGAAATATCAAAAGAATTCTCTCCTGAAATTGCTGAGATGGTTGATGGGGTAACAAAGCTTGGAAAATTAAATTATACAAGTGAACAGGAACAACAAGTAGAGAATTATAGAAAAATGTTTCTAGCAATGGGAAAAGATATAAGGGTAATACTTATAAAATTGGCAGATAGACTTCATAATATGAGAACACTAAAATATTTAGCAAGAGACCGTCAAATTGCTAATGCTAGAGAAACAATGGATTTATATGCACCTCTTGCTAATAGGTTAGGTATGTACTCTCTAAAATGGGAGTTAGAAGACTTATCTTTCAAATATCTATATCCCGAAGAATATAGAGAATTAGTAGAAGGCATAGATAAAAAAAGAGAAGAAAGATTAAAGTTCATAGATCAAATAATGGACGAAATTAAAAATGCATTAAAGAAACAAAAGATAGAAGCGGAGATAACAGGTAGGGCAAAGCATTTATACAGTATTTATAGAAAAATGCAAAGAGATAATAAAACTTTGGACCAAATATATGACTTATTTGCATTAAGAATAATAGTTAACTCTGTAAAAGACTGCTATGCAGCTTTAGGTGTTGTGCATGAACTATATAATCCAATGCCAGGAAGATTTAAAGATTACATATCAGTGCCAAAACCTAATATGTATCAATCTTTGCATACAACCTTAATAGGTCCAAAAGGAACTCCATTTGAAGTACAAATACGTACTTGGGACATGCACAGAGTTGCTGAATACGGTATTGCAGCCCATTGGGCATATAAAGAGGCAAGTTTCTTTGGAGGAAAAAAAGCTAATGTAACAGTAAGTGAGGACAAATTATCTTGGTTAAGAGAAACCCTTGAATGGCAGAAAGACATGCAAGACCCTCAAGAATTCTTAAATACATTAAAAACAGAGTTGTTTGAAGATGAAGTTTATGTATTCACTCCAAAAGGAAAAATTCAAGTGTTGCCAAAGGGAGCCACTCCGATAGACTTCGCATACAGCATTCATGAAGAAATAGGAAATCATATGATTGGATGCAAAATAAACAGTAAAATGATGCCTATTGTAACAAAGCTAAAAAATGGCGATATTGTAGAAATACTAACATCAGATAAATCAAAAGGACCTAGTAGAGATTGGCTTAAATTTATAAAAAGCAGTACTGCAAAAACTCGTATACAACAATGGTTTAAAAAACATGAGAGAGTAGAAAATATTGCTAAAGGAAAAGAAATCTTAGAAAAAGAAGTCAAAAAAATAGGAATGAGCTATCCGGAGTTATTTAGACCAGAATTTGTAGAAGTAGCAATAAATAGATATAAATTTAATGGGATAGATGATATGTTTGCAAGTGTTGGTTTTGGAGCAATAACAGCAAACAAAATAGTATCAAGAGTACTAGAAGAATACAGAAAAGTACACAAAGAAGAAAACATTGAAGCAAAAATAGAAGAATTATCAAAGGAAAAAGTTTACAACAAACCTTCTACAAGTGGAGTAATTGTAAAAGGAATAGATAACTGTTTGGTAAAATTATCAAAGTGCTGTAACCCGGTACCTGGTGACGAAATTGTAGGATATATTACAAAAGGAAGAGGCGTATCTGTACATAGAAAAGATTGCAAAAACGTAAAAGATTTATTATCAGAAGAAAACAGGATGATAGATGTATCTTGGTATACAGATAAACCATCAACATACAATGTAGACATAGTAGTATATTCAAACGACAGAGATGGACTATTAGCAGACATAATTGCAACAGTCACAGCAGAAAAGACACCAATAATAGTAATAAATTCTAAAGTATCAAAAGAGAGAATTGTATTAACAGAGTTAACAATAGAAGTAAGCAACATATCACAACTAAACAGTGTTTTAAAAGCAATAAGGAAAATTGATAGTGTGTACGAAGTAAAAAGAAATAAATAGGGACCACTAGGGACGGTTCTCAATGGTCCCACCTGTCCCTTATGGAACCAAAGGAGAATATACGTATGATATTAAAAAGATTAAAACTACAAACAACTTTAGGGGAACCTACAAATTGTTATATAGTAGAGGATGAAGAAACGAAAGAAACAATGGTTATTGACCCAGGAGGAGAGATAGAGAAGATTATTGAAATGCTTGATATACTAGAGGCAAAGGTGAAGTATATATATTTAACTCACTGCCATGGAGACCATATAGGCGCAGTAACAGAATTAAAAAATAGAAAAGGCGGAAAAATTTTAATTCATAGAGACGATGCTGACGGCCTAGATGATGAAAATATTAATTTGAGTTCATGTATTGAGATGGGAGATATTGAATTAGAACCAGATTCAAGAGTTGATGATGGAGATCTGATTCATATAGGTGAATTGGAATTTAAAGTTATTCATACTCCAGGACATACAAGAGGAGGAAGTTCATTATACTGTGAAAAAGAGGGATTATTATTTTCTGGAGACACATTATTCAGAGGAACTTGGGGAAGAACAGATTTACCAACTAGTTCCTTTGAAGCAATAATAGACTCGATCACAAAGAAACTATTGATTTTACCTGACGAAACGATAGTATATCCTGGACATGGAAAATCAACAATAATAAAAGAAGAAAAACCAATCTATTTGGAACTAAAACCAAGAGAAGAAATATAATAAGTACCAATGGGGGACAGGTTGGACCATTAAGAACCGTCCCTAATGGTACCAAAGGAGGAAAAGATGGGAAAGACAGAACCAAGAACGTTACCGGGGTTTATGGAATTATTGCCAAATGATCAAATACTATTCGAACAAATGAAACAAACAATTGAGAGTACATACCAAAGCTTTGGATTTTTACCAATGGATACCCCTATAATTGAATTGTCCGAAGTACTACTGGCTAAAGCTGGAGGAGAGACGGAAAAACAAATATATAGATTTAATAAAGGAGATAATGATTTATCACTAAGATTTGATTTAACTGTGCCTCTTGCAAAATATATAGCAAAGAATTTTGGACAGCTAAGTTTTCCTTTTAGAAGGTATCAAATAGGAAAAGTTTATCGAGGTGAGAAGGCTCAAAAAGGAAGGTATAGAGAGTTTTATCAATGTGATATAGATATAATTGGAGATGGAGAGTTGGATATAATAAATGATGCGGAATTACCAGTTGTTATATATTCAACATTTAAAAAGCTTGGATTTGATAATTTTACAGTAAAGATTAACAATAGAAAAATACTAAATGGGCTATATGAAAGTATTGGACAAAAAGAAAATTCTGTTGAGATTATGAGAATCATCGATAAGATAGAGAAAATTGGTGAAGCTGCTGTAAAAGAGGAGATATCAAAATTAGGAATTTCTGATCCAGATATAGAAAAAATAATCAATTTTATAAAAATTGATGGAACATCTGACGAAAAAATAGAAAAACTGGAAAGGCTTGAAATTAACAACCAAACATATTTAAAGGGAGTAAGTGAGATTAAAGAGGTAATAAATGATATACGCTTATTTGGCATACCTGAAAAGAATTTTTCAGTTGACTTAACAATAGCTAGAGGATTAGATTATTATACAGGAACTGTATATGAAACTTTCTTAAATGAGTACAGAGAACTTGGAAGTGTTTGCTCTGGTGGAAGATATGATAACTTAGCAGAAAATTATACAGATAGAAAGCTACCAGGAGTTGGAATTTCTATAGGATTAACAAGGCTATTTTATAAACTTAATGAATTAAATCTTATAAAAGCTGATAAAAAATCAATATCAAACATTTTAATAATTCCAATGACAGAGAAAAAAGAAGTTCCTTTTAAACTGGCAACAGATTTAAGAAATTTAGGTGTAAATACAGAAGTATATTTAAGTGATAAAAAAATAAAAGCAAAAATGAAATATGCTGACAAGCTCGAAATACCATATGTAATAGTAATTGGCGACAATGAAATTGAAACAGGTAAAATAAAAGTAAAAAATATGACTACTGGCGAAGAAATAGAATTAGATTTCGATGCAGAAAGTATTAAGCAAGTAGTTAGCTAATAATAAGATGAATTAAGAAAGATAGGTAATTTTTGAAGTTACCTATCTTTTAGGACTTCGTCTAGTATTTTAGACAAATATTTCATACTACCTATCGCTTGTTCTAATGTGTTGCCAGTTGCGCCAACTTCGATTATACAAGCAGCTTTTCCAAGTTGTTGATTGTATCTGCTGTTCCTTAACAAAATTGGTCTAAATAATCCAGGATATAATTCATTGGCTTTTTCTTGAACTTTAACGGCAAATTTTAAATTCTGCTGCCAATTTGGATGCTCTAATCCACCACCGTCAGTTCCAATTACAAACATCAACTGAGAAACAACTTCGTCGCCAATTCGTACAGAAGGAGCATAGGACGTATCTGCAATAGCATCTCTATGTAAATCAATAATTATATCAGTATTAGGATGAGGAATAAGTAAATTTTCAACAGTAGCCATAGATCTGCCATAAGAACCTGAATAGGCAGGATAATCGTGATATGTTTTATCGTGAATAACGTTAAATCCATAAGATAATAGTTGATCTGAAAGAGAGTCTCCAACTCTTGAAACAGAGTAATTCAAATCGGTTGTTCTAAATGTTCCACTTGCTTCATAAGTGTTTGCCTCTGTTGGAGTATAGCTCTCGCATGTATGGGTATGGAAAATTATAATATCTGATTTATTGATATTTAAAGTATTATAATTTAAAATATCATCAGTTAAAGTATAGTTGGTACCATTTTTAATTTCTACTCCGTTGTAATCATTTGTATATGTATTAGGAACTCCACTGTCTATTATTTGAGTTTCTAAATTTGTGTCCGCGTGCTCTACAGAATCAGTGCTATTAGATGGTGGTGATACATTAGCTTCATAACTTTGCTTAGTAGTAGCAAGTTCAACAGAAGATATAATAGGAAGTTGATAATTAAGTAAAAATTGCAAAGGACTCTTCGATTCAATATAAGATGTCTCTACAGAAAATAAATCAGTGTTATTTAATTCGGAAATTCCAGGAATCGTTTGATCCAAAATGTTACAGGAGGAGCCAGAGCGTTGAATTTTCAAAATAAATGGATAAGAGAAGAATACAAATAGGCCAATTAATAATGAGATAAATAAATATTTGATTATGACTTTCAAATTAATTACAGCTATATTAAACATAACTTTTCTCCTTTGTCCGTATATTTAAAATTATATTCAAAACTAATGTAAATATTCCAAAAGGTCTTGAAACAAGAATTTTTTTAATATATTATAAATAAAGTAATAAACAAAGGAGTGAAATATATGGTTGGATTAAAATTGGATTTAAAAAATGTTGGAATGAGTAAAAATGCTATACTCAAATACAGTAAAAAAGTATCAGAGATTCACAAAGAATTACATGATAAAAAAGATGATCAAAAAGAGTTTTTAGGGTGGTTAGAACTTCCTACAAAATATAATAAGAAAGAATTTAAAAAAGTAAAAGAGTGTGCCCAAAAGATACAAAAAAATTCAGACATACTTTTAGTAATAGGAATAGGAGGTTCATACTTAGGAGCAAGAGCTGTAATAGAATCTTTGACCAACACATTTTACAATATGCAAGATAAGAATGTAAGGAAAACTCCACAAATAATATATGTGGGAAATAATTTAAGCCCAAACTATATAAATGACGTAATAGATTTAATTAGTAACAAAGATTTCTCTATAAATGTTATATCAAAATCTGGTACAACAACAGAGCCAGCTATTGCATTTAGAATATTTAGAGAACTATTAGAAGCAAAATATGATTTGGAAGAAGCAAGAAGC
>CAMGAZ010000096.1 GCA_946008205.1 uncultured Clostridium sp.
TTTTGAGCAAACAAAAAGACGGTTAAAAAACCGCCCTTTCTGGTCGAGGTGACAGTCTTGCCGTCTGCTACGGCTTTGCCTTGCATACTAATGGCTCGGTGACCGTTGCTAACGCAACAGTACCCACCTCACCGCTCTTCGCTAAAAACAGTCCACCGGACTGTTTTATTAACGCTAAGACCTTCTCAGGTTCAAGTCCTGTTTTATATAAATAATAAAGAGCAGATACCCAAAATGGTATCTGCTTTTTATGGTCGAGGTGTAAGAACTTTAGATTTGCAAACCCAGTGCTTTCAAGGCTTTCATGGCTATTTTTTGATTTCTTGTTGCTTGTTCATTGGTTGTTGCAGTTTATGTCGCAAAAACGCCAAAACAAAAACGCATCGGAAAATCCGGTGCGTTTCGTTATTTATATTGCTATTCCTAAATCGGATAGGTAGTTATCAACCTTTGCCACATTTTCGGCTTGGAAGCTTTCAAATACATTCGAGTATGTGTCGAGGGTTATTCGTATATCTGCGTGTCCCAAGAGGGTTTGCAGTACTTTCGGTGGCATATTGCCCTCAATACAACGGGTTGCGTATGTATGTCTCAGGCTATGCTGGGATAAATCTCCCTTGACATTATTATCCTTGATATCGTACTTTTTCATTATCTTTTGAAATTCTGTATTTGTTGTGTTAGACGCAACCAATGTTCCTGTTGATGTGTGGAACAACATTCCGTCCTTGGTAGGTTTGTAGTTTTTGATGATTTCCATTATTACCGGCTTGACCATTTCATTGATTGGGACTTGACGAATACCGTTTTTGGTTTTGGTTGTCGTATTTACAAACGCCTCGCCGTGCTGTCCCTTTGATATTGTTTTGTCGATGTTGATGAAGTTGAATTTAGTATTGATGTCGCCAATCATCAATGCATTGACCTCACCCATTCTCATTCCTGTAAACATTGATATCAGGAACTGATTTGCGTATCTGCTGTTTTCAATTTTCAATGCCTCTATAAATGCCTTTTGCTCTTCAATAGTTAATGCTCTTACGATTCTTTCCTTTTTTCTTGATTTCGGTCTTTTCAAATCGCCCATTGGGTTTTCCTTGATAATCTTTCTTTTAACAGCTTCGTTGAAGCATTGGTTAAGCATCATATAGATTTTTCTTATCGTTGAGTCAGCGTAGTCGTCCACCAGTGATAGCAGTAGGTGCTTTAGCATTGAGTAATTGATTTTCTGCAGTGGCTGTTTGTTGATTGATGCTAATCGCTTCAGAGTTTCCATATGCCTGTGATATGTTTGCTCTTGGATTTCATTCATCGCCAGCTTGTCGTCCAAAACTTGTTTTTCAAGCTGTTCAAAGGTTATGCTTGAGGGATGAACAAAATCTCCTGTGTAGATATCAAATCTTACCTGTTGTAGCTTTGATTTGACCTCGTCTGCAGTTTTGCCATATACAGTTTTTCGTTTCATTTTGCCGTCATCACCACGGCCTATATTAATTTGCCCCATCCATTTGTTTTGGGTGTTGCTGAAGAATATCGTGCCCTCACCGTAGCCGGTAATTGGCTTTTTCTTTCTTCCCATATATAAATTTCCTTTCATAAGTTAAATTCACATCAGGTGGACATACCACCTCCGTGTGTTTGTGTTTTAACTCTTGTGAAAGGTTAAGTCAAGTCATTTGTTGCTTTATTTTTGCTTTTATTTTTTAGGTGGATTTTTGAACAAACTATTAGACTAAGGGCATAGCACAATTATTAAACCAGGGGTAGCACAACCAATTATGCTATAACAATATAAAAAGCCTACTTTCGAAAAAGTAGGCTTAAAATCACTTGATTTCTTGCTCGAGATTTCTAAATGTTTCGGTATCAAAAAACTCGGTTATTGTTATATCCAAACCGTCACAAATTTTCTTAATCGTGGTTATGCTTGGATTCTTACTTTGATTATAAACGATTGATTTGACAGTTGTGTATGGTACACCCGAAATGGTTGCCAAACGACAGAAATTCAAACCTCTTTCGTTGCATAATTCTTCAATTCGTAATTTTGTAGCTTCAACTATAGTCATAAGTATCACTCCTAACAAAATTATGATACTAATTTTGTAGGAATGATATAGACTACAAATTATACTAATTACGATATATAGTCTTTTTCACCTTGCTTGCAGCAAGAGAAATAAATAAGGCAGGGTCAATATCATAGCCTGCCATTTGCAAGGCCGTTCGCATTTCCACATCAACTTCTTCCGGAGTAGTGTTGTGCTCCTTTGCGACCTGCTCTAATAAATTTTGATAACTCATCAGCTCGCCTCCTTTCGATAATATAGTACAATATATCGTCCATCGCAATTTGTCGAAAGATGCGAAAAATTTAAATTTTTTGTTCATTTTTGTGATTTCAACGCTTATATATTAAGAATACACTATTTATACGTTTTTTATAGTAATTACTGTAAATATATGTTATAATACAAGATATATTGCTTAGGATGTGAAAAAATGGATAATGAAAAAATACAAGTCGGAAAATTTACGTTGGAGTCTCTTACAACTGGTATGTATTCGGACCCTAAAATTGTATATAGAGAATTTATTCAAAACAGTGTTGATTCTTTGGAGGAAGCAGCTAGAATAGGCCTTGTCGAAAATCTCGGTATGAGAATTGACATTATAGTTGATGAAGAAAACTCATATATTTCCGTACGAGATAATGGTACTGGTATTTCAGATGAAATTGCTATTAGTACTCTCATGAATATAGGTAGCTCTAAAAAGAAACACTCAAACAATAGAGGTTTTAGAGGTATTGGTAGACTAGGTGGAATGAGTTATTGCGACACTTTAGTTTTTTCAACATCTGTAAGTGGCGAGAAAACAAAAACAATTGTTTCTTTTGATTGTAAAAAGTTGAGAAATCTACTTGTGCCGGGTGCATATGAGAACATGAATTTGATAGATGTTTTAAATGCGGTTACAACAACTTCTATGATTGAGGAAAAAGAAGACAAACATTATTTTCAGGTTGAAATGAAAAATGTTAGTTCGTTTTCAGGATTGTTAGATATTAGTACTGTGAAGAGTTATATTTCACAAGTGGCTCCGTTGTCTTATAAAACACATAGTTTTATTTATAAAAATGAATTACATAACTATTTGAGTTCTAAAGGGTATTCGATTGAAGAATTTCCGATTTTCGTAGGTGAAAGTGAAACGGAGTTAGAACCAATATATAAAGCAAATAAGAGTCATTTCCATTCTGATAGAAATAAAATGAAGGATGATGACATCAACAACATGAACTATTTTGAGGTCATAATCGATAATGAACTGTATGCATTGGGATGGTATGGTGATTGTAGTTGGTATGGTGCTATTTCTGAAAAGGAAATATCTGGTATTAGAGTTAGAAAAGGAAATATATTAATTGGCGATAATAAAACCTTAAACAGTATTTTTCCAGAATCAAGATTTAATGGTTGGACACAAGGTGAACTTTTTATTGTAACTGAGAAACTAATTCCAAATGCACGAAGAGATGATTTTGAGCAAAACGAAGCGTATTTCAAGTTAATTGAAAAACTGAGCAGCACAATTGGTCCTGAAATAGCAAAGACAATAAGAGAAGCGTCAAAAACTAGAAATGATCCTGCAGCAAAAGTACTTAAGGAAATAGAGAAGACGGTAGGAGAAGCTGCTAAATCATTGGAAGAAGGATTCAATTCAACTGTTGATAAAGATCAAATGGTAGTTGATTTAACAACTAAAAAAGCAACATTAGAAAAACTAACTCCTAAATCATTAACAAAGACTGATTTTGAATCCAAGAAAAAAGCATTAGAAGAAAAACTTTCTAAAACAATTGATGATGTATCAGAAAGTAAAAATTATAAAATAAATCAAATTAATTCTGGAGTAGATAAAAAAAGCAAGAAAATACTTGCGATTATTACTGATATACTTTCCGAAAAGTTGGATAAAAGATTAGTTGACATTATTATTGAGGAAATAGTAAAAGCAATTAACAAAAAGTAGGTATTATTATGGAGATTTTTCCATCAGAGAGACAAACATTAGATTTAAAACGATATGAAAAAATCTTCGCTACACAAGCTGACAAGTGTAGTGAATATGGGTTTGCTATGTTAAGAGTTAACCCTTCAATGACAAACGGAGACTCTATGACGGTTGTGATAACGTCAAAGGGTGTTGTTTGTTGTAAGTTTTTTGAAGATTATGATGACATTGATATGTTTGAATCTACAATGAAAGCATATAAAATCGTTCACGATTCTATTGCAAAAATAATCTCTGATAAAGTGAAATCAAATAAAACTTTAATTGATGAAAACAAAAAATTGAGATTTCCTATTTCTTTGGTGAATATTTTTCCAAAAATAAAAAATGAGAACCTTGAACAGTATTTAGAATCTTCTGATGTGAAAAAGTTTTCAAAAGAATGCTGTATGTTTTCGGAAGATTTCAATTCTTTGAGAAAAAATTTCATTAATACAATTAATCAATATTTGGAATATCCAATGTGTGATACTAGTAATGATTCATTTGAAATAAATGATCTTAATGTAAATGCTATTATTCAAAGACTTGCACCTGAATATGTAACTGTTAGAGTTGCTAATATTCAGGATGAAGAAACTAGTGCAGGAGCTGATGAGGAGTTATTAATCGTTAATGAAAATGATTTAGCAGTTAAGGCATTTCGACTTGATGAAGATCAAATAAATATTATCAACAAAATATCTAAGGGTGATCAACTAATTTTAGCATGTGCTGGTTCTGGTAAGAGTGTTCTATTGATATCTAAGTGTTTTAAAGCTGCGCAGATGAATCCGGATAAAAAATTCTTAATAACCTGCAAGAATAAGAATTTATACTCTCTATATTTGTGGTTTATTGATGCGGCCGGTTTAAAAGCAAAAAATGTTCAATGTTTTACTTTTCATAAATTATGCAAACACCTTTTGGAAAACAATGGATTTCACGCAAAGCATGAAGACTTTGATGGATGGGTAACCTCTGTTTCCGACAAGCTAAACAGAGGTCAAATATCAGAAAGATACTATGGCATTTTTATTGATGAGGTTCAAATGTTCGAACAAGAATGGTACAAGATTTGTTATAATCTTTTAGAAAACAAAAGTTCGGATGATCATTTATTTGTAATATGCGGAGATAAAACTCAGAAACTTGATAAGCAAAAGAAAAGAGGAACAGCACCTTGGCAAGGATGTGGTGAAGGTTATCCAGTTTTTAGAGGCGGACATAAGAATATTAGAATAGAAAAGAATTATAGAAATTGTGTTGAAATAAATGAGTTTATTAATAGATTTGTTTCTAATGCCAAAGAATATTTGTTTTCTATTGAACCAAATGCAGTTCTTGACCCAGATGAATTTTTAAGAGGACAGGCTGTAAGAAATGGCAATGGAGTAGAAATAAAACGCTTGATAGATTTTTCAGATCATGGTGAAGTTCTAGAAATTTTAAAATCTATTAAGTACATTCATGATGTTCAAAAGATTCCTTATGATGAAATAGCTGTAATAATGTACAATGGCACTTTTGGAAAGCTTTCCCACTGGAGAGGAAGATATAATTTAGAAAATACATTAGAAATTGCTTTAGTACACAATAGAATTCAGTACAGCAAACTATATAATTCATCAAATGGAGCTTGGGCAGATAATTACGGTGAAAAACCAGGAGTAAAACTAACTAAGCTTATCTCAACATTAGGCATAGATTTTAGAGCAGCGATAATATGTGGCCTTAAGCCTTTTGGTGTTAGAGAAAATGTTAAAAAGCCTGATTGGGACAGTTTAAGAAAAAATGACGAATCTTATTACGAAGCATTAAGTAATACTGAAACATTAATCAAAAATCTTTATGTTGCATGTACCAGAGCGAAAGAAACATTACATATTATTTTGCCTGAAACATCGCACGAATCAGAATTTATAAAGTTATTAGAAAAGTCTAAATAATATTTGGGAGATAGTATGGAAGTATTTAAAGATATAACAAGAATAAAGCATAAACAATATGGAATAGTTGTATTCG
>CAMGAZ010000097.1 GCA_946008205.1 uncultured Clostridium sp.
AAAAAACAAAACAGTAAGATGAAAATAAAAAAAAGATTAATGATGCAAGCAATGAAACTCAAAAATATCCAATGTATCGTGCACAAAGTATACAAATACAAAATGACTTGGAATCAAAGATAAACGATGTAAAAGATGAAGAGTCCAATATAATGAAAGAAATTAAAAAAATATCTGATCATATTGCAAAAATGGAAGAAAGTACACGAGAGCGTGACAAGAATAAGCTTAGAGATTTGTTGATAAATTATAATAGACATTATGCAAACCCTAAAACAAATCCAAGTCAGTCATGGACAGACATGGAAAAAATGTCGTATGATGCGTTACTTAAAGATTATGAGGAACTTGGTGGAAATGATTATATTCATTCAACGGTCGATCCTGCAATGAAGGCATTAAATGTTATTTATACGGCTACCTTATTGGGTGATGTGAATTGATACTCGATCAATGATGAACATTAATTGAGGTTGATTGATATGCTAAATGGAGAATTTAGCCCAACATAGTCAATGGATAATATCTGGAGAGAGTAAGACATGGAGCGGTGTTTGTCTAATGATCTTAATACTATCGAAGCAAATATCACAAATTTACAGATTTCAATTACTGCGTTATCTGCATTTTCTACAAGTGCAATGATTTCTGCATATGTTAGAAGGAATACAACAGATAATACAGCACCAGCGTTCGTAAGGATTCGTAGTGACAAAGCATTATCTGCCGGAACTGCTATATATATTTCTGGTTGGTTTGCGTTTCCATATGTTTAATTTAATAATATTAAATATAAAGAGCAATAATTGTTGTTTTTAAATAAAACAGAGTGATTTATTCAAATTAATAATACAAATGGCAAGCCTGGAATGATGGCTTGTCCTTTTTTCTACAATTTTGAAAGAGAAAAATTGAAAGGAGAATATTTAAATGGCTGAAAAAAACATTAAATCGCGTATTGTGCATAAGCATGATATTGAGTCTAATTGGAACAAAGCTACTAATTTTATTCCAAAACAAGGTGAAATTATTGTCTATGATATTGATAGCAATCATAGCTATGAACGAATTAAAGTTGGGGATGGAGCGACAAATGTAAATAATTTGCCATTTGTAATAAGCACACTTACTAATGATGAAATTGATGCTATTTGTGGTTCAACTATTCAATCTGCAAGTGAGGTGACTTTCTAATGAGTGAATTGGTAATTGCAGAGAAAAATGATCTAGTAAATATTGCGAATGAAATTCGTCAATTAACGGGGCAGACAAAAGGATTAAATTTACAAGAAATGCAAACTGAACTTAAATCTATTGATAATCAACCAGACTGGAATCAGAATGACCCCAATGCGAAGGATTATATCAATAATAGGCCGGGCGGGTACGTTATTCCGCCGTCGGTGGAAATTACCTGGGATGGGGACATGACGGGGAAAGAAACTGTTGTTGTTCCTGATAATGGAGCGCTAGTAAAAATCGCAGACGAAGCGCCGCCGATTGATGAATTTAATACAGGAAATGACTACAGAGCAGTCATCACGGCTGATGTGGAGTATGGAGATGGCAACCACGAAACCCAAAATGTAGACACCCTAGACAGATCAAAGTAATGCAAAAACATCAAAAACTAAAGCGTATTAGGCTAAAAGTACTGCAAATACAGCAGTTAAACCGACAAAAAACAACGAAAACGACTGTTGGTATCGCATGTATAATCAATACGCCCAAAATAAAACTACCGTAATGGACTTAGGGTCAACAGGTGGTACAGCACTAGAGATAATAGTGAACGAAAAATGTCCGTCAGTGGCATTTATTCCTCCTATTTATGGGTCTAGTCAAGCAGACTTTGAATTCAGAAAACCGGGCGGAGCGTATAGACATCCACTGATAACCGGTATTGGCGGGATCGTAGTATACTCTTCCACCCCCAACAGCACCAAGAAATTCAAGATAACAGTAGACGACGCAGGAGTAATTTCAGCAACAGAAGTAACTTCTTAATATAAAACAAAAAGTGATTTTGAAATTGATAAATCACTAAACTCCATTTTTGAAAAAGATAAAAACAAGGAGGAAAAAACTTATGGGTTTTTTAGATAGTTCAGGCGTAACTCGCTTATGGCAACACATTATTGCCAAACTTGGTAATAAGGTAGACAAGGAAACAGGCAAAGGTTTGTCTACTAATGATTATACTACCACAGAAAAAAATAAATTAGCTGGCATTGCAGAAGGGGCAAATAAAACAATCGTTGATTCTGCGCTATCTTCCACAAGTACAAACCCGGTTCAAAATAAGGTTGTAAATGCTGCAATTAATGATTTGAATACTTTAGTCGGTGACACATCTGTTTCATCTCAAATAAATACTGCTGTTGCCGGAAAAGCAGACTTAAAACATACTCATAGTTTAAGCGATATTGAAGAAACATATTCTGGTGTACAACGTGTTTCAATTGTCCCAGAACAAACTTCTGCATCTGAGATTTCTTCAATTCAAGGGAAAAACTTAAATGTCTATGTGGGTTATAAAGCTGTTCTAGAAATTGATAATAAACGCTACCAAGGAATTATAGAGAAGACGACCGTAGAAGGAGCACAGGCTGTTTTAACAAGTTCAACGAGTTCTATCACTTATACAATAGAAAGTTCCACGTTTACTGATGATACAATAAATTTTTCTCCTCCAACTCCTTCTGGGGTATCTTTGTCTTTAACTGTTTATAAAGATGTTGCTATAATCCCCGAAAATAGTATTGACAGTAATATTGCCCGAGTAAACGATGTAAAAACTCTTGTAAAACAAAAAGTAGATAAAGAAGCCGGGAAAGGTCTTTAAACCAACGATTTCACTACCGACGAAAAAAATAACTCGCGGGGATTGCCGAAAACGCAAATAATTATACTCTACCAGTTGCTTCGTCTACTCTTGGCGGCGTGAAAACAACCTCCACAGTGACAAGCACAACAGGATTAACCGCATCTCCAATTATTAACGGAGTAATATATTATAAAAATACAACTTATACGCTTTCTAGTCTTGGTGCTGTTCCTACTTATCGGAAGATTAACGGCCATAATTTGGCAACAGATATAGAACTAACCGCAACGGATGTGGGTGCAGTTAGCCCAGAAGACCTACAAGCGGAAGGTTACATTACAGGTATTTCTGGAGCAGACGTACTAGATGCTCTTGGCTATACTCCCGTAGATCAAGCAAACTTGGGAGATTTTACTGGTGCATCCGCGACTCAAGCGGGCGATACTGGTCTTGTTCCTGCTCCTTCGGCAGGCGACCAAAGTAAGTTCTTGCGGGGCGATGGAACGTGGGCTACTGTTTCTACAAGTGGAGGAGATTACCTACCTCTAACAGGTGGCACGCTGACGGGTAATTTAACCGTTGATGGCACAATTTCTGTTGGAACTTCTACTCGTGCAACTACAGATGAAAACATTATAGCAGAAAAAAATGGAGTATTTTCTGACGCAAATACTTGTCTTGCTGTTGGCGTTTATGCAACAAATACAAACACTACAAACTTGCCCTTTTCCACTTACGGCACATTAACTGTTTATAAGTCCGCTCAAAACTGGATAATTCAGATTTGGACTTCTTCTACCAGTGCCGAATCTAGTATGTATATGCGTAAAAATATAAATGGTGAGGGCTTTGGGAGTTGGCATAAATTATTGGGCAGTGATTCTCCCGTATCTATCGCACAAGGTGGTACTGGCGCTACTAGATTAGAAGACGTTCAAAAAAATATCTTTGATGGATCTTATCCACCAGAAGGTACAGATATCTCTAAATTTACTCCCGGTATTTACTGTCTACCTAATGATAGTAATACAATAGCGAATGTGCCCGAAGTAAGTTGGAGCCCTATGGGATTTGGGTTTGGACATCAGAATAATGATACTGCGGCAGATGGAAGTCCCACGGGCAATTATTTCCAAGGTTATCTTAACTGGGAAGGTGAGTTGTGGCTTCGTCGTAGGAAATGGGACGCTTGGGGAGATTGGTTGAAGTATTATAGCACTAAAAATATCATTTATAGCTCTACTCAACCTTCAAATGCGTCTACTGGCACAATTTGGCTCAAACCAGTTTAAGTTGAGGTGATTTAAAATGGGAACTTTAACTTTTACTGGAACTGATACTACTCATGCGACTGCTCGTTATACGGTTCGTCGTATGTTTTATTACTGGAATGTAGGGACAATTAGCGACCAAATTGTTTCTGCCACAGTCACGGCAAAATTAAGAACGAGCGATAATACAAATAGTAGCACAGACTGGAGAATGGTAATATTTACAGACATAAATCTTAAGACAAACTGGACAAAAAGAAATAATAATACATATTATCAATATCCCTCAAACAGTGACGCTTATTTTTTAAACACTAATTATACTACCTTTGGAACAATACTGGGAGAAAGCAATATTGCTTTAAATACAACTGGCGGGGCAACAAATACTTTTACGTTTTCTACTGGAATAACAAAAACAGCATCTTCTTCTTGGAGCGGAAAAAATATAGATGTAGGTTTTTTTAAAAATAACGTCAATTATAATAATGATTTAACTTGGGGACTTAATTCTAACGCAACTCTTGTCCTTACAACAAGTTCAGGTAGTATTTTACAATATAAGACTGATAGTGGATGGCAAAACGTAACTCCATATTATTATACTGGAAGCGCATGGACTCCGTGTGAAGTATATTATCATAATGGTTCAGGTTTTGTAAAAACATCTGTATAAAAAATTAATTAAATAGAAAATTGTTTACATTGGACAGCTTTATGGGTTGTTTATTTTGTTATTAAGGGGTGAAAATATATGGCGAATAAAATGCCTATTGGACAATTTGTGGCTGAACTCGAAGCGGCATTAAATAGAAAAGACGGATATATCATGGGCTCTAAGGGACAAGATCCAAAGAAATGGGCGAAAGATTCATGGTGGTTTACACAGTATTCTGGTAAACAAAAAGAAAAAGCATTATATTGGAGAGAACACGCCAGTTTTGTCTGGGATTGTAATGGTATGGCAGAAGGTATTTATGAAAAGTGGTCTGGCGTAAATATTAACACTAAGGCTAGATATAATTATGCTCAGTGGTGCGACCCCAAGGGTACTGGCATGATTCCAGCTTCTATGAGGGTTCCGGGTGCGGCAATATTCTGGGGAGATCGTGCTTCTAGTATCCATCATGTAGCATATCTTGACAAGCCAGTTGATACAAATAATCCATCTGGTGATTGGTACATAATTGAGGCCAGAGGCGTTATGTATGGAGTTGTGAAAACAAAGTTATATTCTAGAAAACCTAATTTTTGGGGACTAATGACAAAGTATTTTGATTACGGAGACACAGCTTCTACGCCAGTTCCAACACCAACTCCAACTACATGTAAACTTGGTGATCGCCTGCTTAAAAAAGGCTCAAAGGGCGATGATGTAAAGGAGCTTCAGACCAATCTTATTAAACTGGGGTATTCTTGTGGAAGTTGCGGAGCCGATGGAGACTTTGGATCTGGTACTTTGAACGCGGTAAAGGCATTCCAGAAAGACCATGGTTGTAGTGTGGATGGTCAGTATGGACCAAAATCTCATGCCGCTATGGTGGCTGCGCTTGAGAAGCTTTATGGCACAACTACACCTAGTACCAAGACAGTTACTATTACGGGTGGTTCTGTAAATATTCGTAAAGGACCAGGCACGTCTTACGGTGTTTTTAAGGTTGCTCATAAGGGTGATAAATTTGAATGTATTGGTGAAAAATCTAACGGTTGGTTCCCAATCAAGGTTGATGGTGGGAACTACTGGGTTTCAGCGAAGTATGCTGAATAATTACATGGAGCAGTTTTAAAATTAAATTAATATTTTATAGGGCTCTGTGTCTAAGGATACAGGGTCCTATTTTTTTTATGGAGTGATGTATATGAAAGTTTTATCGCTAGACCAAAGCACTC
>CAMGAZ010000098.1 GCA_946008205.1 uncultured Clostridium sp.
ATTCGCTGGAACTGAAACTAAATCTAACCAATTATTATATAAGGTAGTTTTTGAAAGAATCTGAGAGAAAAAATTTACAGAAGAATGCTTTAGTAATGGTATCTTGGAAATTCTTCCAACAGAAATAAGTTTATCAGTCGATTCAAATGAAGAAGCTGTTTCGGAGAATCTATTATCAAATGCTGAACTAAAACAATTTGATAAATCAGATAAGCAAATTGGAAATGAAAATGTTATTGAAGCTTTCGAATGTAGTGATAGTGTGCTTTTTAATGAATCATACATTGTTGTTGGTGATAGATTATCAGCAAAAATAATCACAGCTAGTTATAATTTGACGATTTTTGGTGATTTGAATGCTGATGAAATATTTGTTAAAGGTAATTTGTTTGTAACAGGTTCAATAACATGTAATAAACTACATTGCTTTAAAGTTGTTTCATGTCAAAAAGAAATCGAATCTACCTTTATTGATGTGGGATATGATATTTTTGCAGAATCAATTGTTTGCGATGAACTGAAGTGTGATGGTAACATTTTTGTAAGGACAACTGTTAATGTTGATAATCGTTTTGATTCACCAAATGTTTTATTTGCAGGTGAGGGTGTTGTCGGTGGAGGCAATTTTATTGCTAATGGTGCAGTTACAAAAGAATATTTTGAGTTTGACGGAAATGTTTCTAGTAGAATTGTTGAATTAGATGACGGAACAGATTATCAATCTAATGATGTAATTAGGCGTGATGAAAACATTGATGATAAAAAACCGGAAGAACTAATATCAATAGCAAAGAAAAAGTTAGATTCATTATATTCAAATCCAGATTTAACAGAAAATGAGATGGTAAATATTTCTGAAATTTTATCAATAAGCGAATTAGAATGTTATAAGAATATTGATGAATTGTTTAATGAGATAATTAATATTTCATATCAAGATAGAATTGATGATTTATATACATACTTGAAAGTTGTATATGCAAAAAAATATCTTCCTAAAGAATTTATTGAATATGAAACAGTATCCCATGTATTCGCAAAATTGTTAGTGGAAGCAGAGAAAGATATTAATGAATTAAATTATATTTCTACATCAATTGTAGATATTGCAAAATCAATATATATAATTGAACATTGCAAACCAGAATTAAAGTATTCACAAGATGAGTTGTATGATAAAGTTTTCTCATCAATAGGTATTAGATATAACACTGTTTTAAGAATGTTGAAGAAGGATTAAGTATGGCTGATAAATTTGACGTTGCTCATGAAAAACTAACTCAGGAAATATTAAAACAATTCAAAGGAAAAATTACTGGTGATACACTAGACAAGGTTGTTGGAGATAATCCTGAAAACACTATTTTTGTTGGCAAAATCTTGCCGGATACAGAAGATACCAATGGTAATGTAAATTCATCAACAGCAACAATCGCAAGTGTAGGTGCTGATTTTTATATTTCAGAAGACGAAATTGAAAATGCAATAATTCAAGTTAAACCTATGGGAGACTTTTATTATAGAGCATATCCAACATTGGAAGAACAGCAAACAGCTTTTTTAGAAAAGGTTAATGAGACGAGGACTGAAAAGTTTGATGATTTTGAATCTTTATTAGATGTTTATAAGGCTGGAAAAGAAACCTTTGATGAAATAAGCATACCTCTTATTCCTGTATATAAAAAGGTTAAAATCCATAAGGATAATTATTCATTAGAATTCTCTTTGAAAGATATACTCAAAGATAGTAATGAGTATGGATATGTCGACAAAAAGCATGTCCAAAATAATAATCTTCAGCAATATATAGAAGAGCTTCAAGATCAACTTGTTTATGATGAATGCTTCTATAAATATCAGATTAGAGAGGAAACAGTAGTTAGGGATATTCTGGGTAATCAAGAGTTTGCTGATTTTATTACTAGAAGTGCAAAAACTGATGTTCCAACTCGTCAACATTGGGATGTTTATATATTCATTAAGGTAAAGAAAATTTCAAATAGATATTTAGTTTCAGTTTCACTTGTAAATGATTCTGTAACTTTTTCTGATGATGTAACTAAAAATTCGCATAGTCACAAAAAAGACAAACGGACAATTGAAACATTATTTAATTCAGGAATAGAAATAATCGTTAACAATGCCTCACTAGTTTCTACAGAAATGAAATATTTTGTGGACGATTATAAATACGATAAAGAACAATTTGCAGTTGGACAAAATTGCTCTGTAATTGTTGATAAAGAGAATAATACAATTAGAACTGAACATTTACCTACTTTTACACAGTATAGACTAATTACAAATGATGATTTAGCTGTTAAGTTTGATGATTTAATAGATAATCCTATCGATACCCTTAATAACATTTTGGAAAAGATGAAACAAGAGTTCTCTTCTTGGAAATCATATCGCACGGAGAAATCTCAAACATTATCTAATGAAGCATTAAACAAAATGGATAAAGAAATAAAAGAGTTCGAGTTTGAAATAAAAAGATTCGAATTTGGTATTAAGGTTATTAGAGATTATCCGATTGTTAAAAAGAGTTTTGTTCTTATGAATAAAACATTTAAAAACACATCTAAAAAGTATTCTACTTGGCGTTTGTTCCAAATTGTGTTTATTGTTTCGATGCTTCCGGATATAACTGCATGTGACGAAAACATTATGCCTCCAGAAGAAAGAGAACGTACTACACTTGAAGATGTTGCATTGTTATACTTTCCTACTGGTGGTGGTAAAACAGAAGCGTTTTTAGGCGTATTAGTATTCAACATTTTTCTTGATAGATTTAGAGGAAAAAGCTATGGAGTTACATCAATTCTTAGATATCCATTGAGATTGCTTTCTGTTCAACAAGTACAAAGACTTGCGAACACATTGGCTCAAGCAGAATTGCTTAGAAGAGATACTGAAGAAATTAAAAATGGAGAAGAATTTTCATTAGGATATTTTGTTGGTGATGGTGTTACACCTAACGATATAAAGCCTGATGTTGCAAAACAGTATAAGCAATATACTAAATCTCAAATGGACAAGAATAAAGTGATTGAAATCTGTCCGTTTTGTGGAGAACAGACTGTGCATTTGAGATTTAATGAGGATAATTATCGTTTAGAACATTATTGTGATAATCCAAATTGTCCATCTGGACGTGCACTTCCATTATATATTGTAGACCAAGAAATATATAGGTATCTGCCAACAGCTATTATTAGCACTGTTGATAAGCTTGCTATTTTGGGAAACAATATTAATTTTAGGAATATTCTTTCTGGTGCAACCAAAAGATGTCCAAAGCATGGATTTACTAGTGTAAATAAATGTTTGGTTGGACGTTCATCTCGAGATAATTGTAGTGTTGATGCTGATGATTTTGTTGATGTCGATATGTATGATCCAGCTCCTTCTTTGTTTATTCAAGATGAGTTACACTTGATAAAAGAAAGTTTGGGTACATATGCATCTCATTATGAATCTTTTATCAATTATTTTGTAAAAAACATTTCTCCATCAAAAAGGCCTATTAAGGTTATTGGAGCAACTGCAACTATCTCTTCATATGAAAATCAAATTCAACAGTTGTATGGAGGTAAAGATCCCGTAAGATTCCCTTGTGCATCACCATATGTGGATAAAAACTTCTATTCTCATATCAACAAAGATGATGTTCAAAGACTAATTCTTGGATATGCTCCATATGGAAAAGCTGTAATCAATTCTGTTGTATATTCTATGAAATATATGAGAGAGGTTGTTTATGATTTCGTAAAGAATCCTAAAAAGGTTCTTGATATTAATGGAGTACAGATAACTAGTATTGAAGAGGCAGAAAAAGTATTAGAAGATTATTGGATTTTTCTTGAATATAACAATGTTAAGAGAGATGGTAACAATGTTGACGGTGCGTTGGATACCCCTATTAATGTTGAATTACATAAACAAGGTGTACCTCGTTTTAATACTAGAAAAATGACTGGTGATGAGAATTTCCAAGATGTTAGAGAAGTATTGGCTCAGGTTGAAAACACAAATGATGTTTTTGAAGATGTTAATATGATTATTGCAACATCTATGATTTCTCATGGTGTTGATGCAGACAGATTTAATATTATGTTTTTCTATGGAATTCCTGGTAGTACTGCTGAATATATACAAGCATACAGTAGAACAGGAAGAAGATATTCTAGTATTGTTGTCGATTTAATTAGACCTTCAAGAGAAACCGATCAAAGTTATTTGAAGAATTTTGAAAAGTTCCATGAGTATAAGGATATTTTAGTTGAAACAGTACCTATAAATAGATGGGCAACAAAAGCTATCGATAGTACATTGCCTGGAATATTAGCTGGTGTATTGTTTGATATTTTTGATCCAGAATTACAGTATTCTGTTGGTTCCTTGTTCTTTATGAATAATATTAAAAAGGCAATAGTTAATGGTCTTTTAGATAAAGAGATTGTAAAGAACCATTTGAAAAATGCTTATGGATGTATAGTTGATAACCAAAATAATGATTTGGGAAATCAATATAGTGAAAAAATTAATTCTTTTGTTGAAATGTTTTTCGAATTCGTTGTTGATAAAGCTTGGGAAAATGAGAATATATTCTCTGGCTTTTCAGCAATGGATTACCGACTAATGAATAGTTTAAGAGATACGGATAAACAACTAATCATTGAGTTAGAGTAGGAGTATAATATGGCTTCAAATAAGCAAATGAATAGAGGTGCTACTCAAGCACTATATAAATATCTTCCAGAATCATGGATCGATTTTTATGTTCGAGGAAAAAATAGAAAACAGTACATTGCAAAGGTAATCCGTTGGAATAGTGAAAGCTTGGATAATATCAATGCTAAAAGACTGATTAGAAAAGTAGATGAATTAGTTCATGCATTTCACAATCAGATAGATGGAAAGTCAAATGTTGCACCTACATTAGGTTTTGGATCAATGGATTCTCATTTGACAACAAGTAATTGCGATGTAAGAACTCCAAAGATATCTGATGAGGAAAGGGGTATAGTTGCTGAAATTAGTCCCTTAACATTTTATTGTCCTGAATGTATGAAAATTTACACATTTTCATCATCAGAAAAATATGAGCAAAGCAGCAAGAAATGTCATAAGTGCAATGTTGAATTAGCTCAATTTAGACAAATCTATTTTTGTCAATGTGGCAACGCAGTTGATGTGCACCGCCCAAAATGCCCTGTACATGGATATGGTGATATAGTTTGGGACGGAAAGTACGATTTCTATTGCAATGTATGTAAAAGACCAATACATATGCAATCTCAGTGCAAAGAATGTGGACAGATGATGTACCCTAAAAATGCATTAGATCCATCACAATTCTTTACATACAGCTTAAGTCTTATCGATTTAATAGATGAAAAATTAGAGGAATTCGTCTCTGAAACTGATTATGGTAGGTTTATTGTTTTAGCATATTGGTTAAATAAGATTTCATCAGAAGAATTGAATAAGATTATTAAAGATGGACTGGTTACTGATGAAGAAGCGTATCAAAAAGTTTATGATACCATGCTAAAACAGTTTTCGAGCTTCCCAAATGCTGAAGAGATTGCAAAAGTCGCAGCAGACAATGCGTGTGGTAATAATTATATTGAGATTATTAACGAAATTAAAGCAAAGATTTCCACCACTGAGGAAAATCTAAACGAACTTGCGGAGAACATTTTAGAGTATGATTTGGTTTATCATCTGAAAGAATCTTCTACTTTGGATGACGCTATTAAAATTGCACAATTTCTTGATACAAATTCTAATCCTGAATCATATAAGAAAATCGCAGAAAAGTTTGGAATATCTGATGCTAAAGTTTGCGATAAAATACCTTTCATTTCTTGTTCATATGGATATACTCGTAAAGAAAGTGAATGTAAACCAGGTGTGC
>CAMGAZ010000099.1 GCA_946008205.1 uncultured Clostridium sp.
ATGTAATCCTCTTAATACTCGTTTCTTTGAGCGGGATTGATTATCTTGAACAAAATCACCAACTATTCCAATTTCTTCAAAGTCGGATTTTTCGTATGTTTCCATAAAATATCCTCTTTCATCTCCAAATAACGTTGGCTCTATTATACAAACTCCATCTATAGATGTATTCGTCCTCTTAAATTTTCCCATAATATTCCTCCATACTTATTGTTAGCTTTCTTTTTTGATTTGTATTTTCTACTGAAACACTTCTAGGTATATTAGTCATTATTTTCTGCTAAATCTTTTAAAAATCTTCCATAATCTGTTTTTATTAGCTTCTCAGAAATTTTTTCCAACTGTTCTGCATTAATCCAGCCATTTTCAAATGCTATTTCCTCTGGGCAACAAATTTGAAGACCCTGTCTTTTTTCTATTGTTTGAACAAAGCTTGCTGTTTCTATTAAAGCATCATGTGTACCTGTATCAAACCATGCCATTCCTCTACCTAGCTTTTCAACTTTTAGTTTATGGATTTTCATATACTCTTCATTTACCGACGTTATTTCTAATTCTCCTCTTGCTGATGGCTTAATTTGCTTAGCAATCTTTATAACATCATTTGTATAAAAATATAATCCTGGTACTGCATAATTTGATTTAGGATTTTCTGGTTTTTCTTCTATTGATATTGCGTTTCCATTTTCGTCCATTTCTACAACTCCATATCTTCTAGGGTCTTTTACTTTATATCCAAATATTGTAGATTCATCTTCCCTTTTATTAGCTCTTTGCAAGATTTCTTTTAGGTTACCTCCATAAAATAAATTGTCTCCTAAAATCATAGCAACATTGCTGTCTCCTATAAAGTCTTCTGCAATAATGAATGCTTCTGCTAAACCGTTCGGCTTTTCTTGAATTTTATACTCTATATTCATTCCCCAGCGAGAACCATCTCCAAGCAATTCTTTAAACATTTCATTGTCACGTGGAGTTGTAATAATTAATATGTCTCTTATTCCAGTTTCCATTAGTACATATAATGGATAATAAATCATAGGCTTGTCATATACTGGCATTATTTGTTTTGATATAGCAAGGGTCAGTGGATATAATCTTGTTCCGCTTCCTCCTGCTAAAATTATTCCTTTTCTTTCCTTCATTTTAGTACCTTCTTACTTTTATTGATAATTTAATAATTCAGTCTTCTCGAAATTATTTATTGTTTTCATGTTCTGTTTTTAAATATCTTTTTAGCGCATCTTCATATGTTGATATTTTTATTCCATATTTCAATAACTTGTCCTTAGACATTTGAGAATTCTTAGGTCTTTTGGCAGGACTTGCAAATTCTTCACTTGTCACTGGAGTTACTTTGCAATTTACATTTTCTAATTCAAATATCATTTTAGTAAATTCATACCATGTGGTGTACCCTAAATTTGTTGAATTATATACTCCATAAGGAATTTTCTTTTCTATTACTGCTTGGTGCATAATACTTGCTAAATCTACTGCATAAGTAGGGCTTCCATGTTGGTCATTTACAACTTTTACTTCATCTCTATCTTTTGCTAAATTAAGCATTGTTCTCACAAAGTTGTGGCCTTCGCCGTATAGCCAAGCTGTTCTAAAAATATAGTATTTTGTACAATTTTCTTCTATAAATTTTTCGCCCGCTAATTTAGTAGTTCCATATATAGCTTCTGGATTTTTTTCATCATCTTCGCTATAATCTTCTGTTACTGGCTTGTTACCTCCAAAAACATAGTCTGTGCTTATGTGTACTAGTATTGCATCATTTTCTTTAGATGCAATGGCTAAGTTTTTTGGTCCTATTGCATTTATTTTGTATACTAATTCTTCATTTTCTTCGGCTTTATCAACAGCAGTATATGCTGCACAGTTTATAATCATATCTGGCTTTATATTTGATACATACTTTTTTACTGCATCTAAATCTGTAATGTCCAAGTCGTTAACATCTGTACATATTAGCTCATTCTCTTTAAATTCTTCTCTCACTGCTTTTGCAAGCATGCCATTAGCTCCGGTTATTAAAATTTTCATTATATATTCTCCCTTCTTTTATTTCTCTGTTTATTCTACAATTTTCTAGTATCTTGAGAATACGTGTGTGTTCAAGATTTACGATACTATAAACAAACTTACAATTTTAGACTATCAATTTTTCTTTTATTTTATCTAATATTGTTGTAATGAATTCATCCTTGAATATTAGTAGTGTTACAAAGTAGACTATTATTCCAACTAGGACTTGAGCAATAATTGCCAATGCTTCATTATTTATCATATTCGCAACTAGTAAGCAAGTTAAGAACATTATCAAACCAGCCATAAAATAATGTATTGATGATTTTAGTATCTTCCCCCATTCAAAATCATGTTTAGTATAATGTATCTGCACTCCTGTTACTGTAAGTTCCGCCACTATAGTTCCAATTGAAGCTCCCAGTGCTCCCATTCTATTTATCAGCATAAGATTTATAATGAAATTCACGATAGAACCTAAAATTACAGAAGATGTGTATTCTTTTTGTCGTTTTGTCGTTAATAAATATTGAGTCCCTATGACACTGCTTAGTCCTATAAATAGTATTATTGGGCATATTACTTTCATTAACATTGAAACCTTATCATATCCTTGTCCAAAAAATAATGGTACAAATTCATCTGCTACCGCAAAAATTCCAAACATTAGTGGAAAAGCTAACATAAGAACCATATTAAATGATATATTCATATACTCTGCTATTTTATTATCTTCACCATTGGCAAATTTATTTGCTATTCTGGGCATCATAACAGTAGTAAGAGAGGTAATAATAGTTAATAGTATTTTAATTATTTTTTGGGTCTGTTCATAATAACCTACTTCCGATTTATCAGCTATTATAGTACCTATCATTGTTTTATCCAATAAAGTATAAACTTGAATTGCTATTTGTGGTATAAATAATGATATTGTTGGCTTCACATGTGCCCCAATGTTAAGTTTGTCTATTTTTATCTTTTGCACATACTTAGGAAGATATATCCATAGAGATAAATTTCCAATTAATATTGATAATGTATATATTATAAAGTATATTGGTAAATCCTCATTTGTTTTAACAAAAATAAATATGCAGACAACACTTATTAATTTAACTAGAGTATTTCTTCTTAAATTCTTCTAATCCCTGGAAAAACCAGCTTATATCTAACATGTTAGCTATTATTTCAAGAATTAAAATTCTATAATATAAACTATATTCACTATACTTAACGATACACGTTAAATAAAATATCAATAAAGAAATGGACATGGTTATACATTTTAAAATAATGATTTCCCAAAATACTTTGCTTCTTTTTTTTACGTCTTCCTGTAAATAGGCAATCTCCCTTTGGCCATATAAACCTATTCCCAAAGAGCCAAATAGTATGAAAAAAGCACTTATGGACAATGTATAACTATAGATACCTATATTTTCAGCTCCTAATATTCTTGATATATATGGGGTTGTTATAAGAGGTAATATTAGTATTAACATTTGATACAATAAGTTATATATATAATTACTTTTTATGGATTTTTTCATTTTCCGTTCCTGTTAATTTTAAATTTATCTATATTTTTTATAAAATATTTTTTCATTTCTTCATTCTGTTTTCCAAATGCCAAATGTCCAACTGCAGTATTATTTGAAACAATAATCGCTTCTGAATTATTAACACAGAAAGAACATATTTGTTCTTCATCTAATCCCAAGCATGTACCATGTCTAACATTAAAATATCTCATTTCTTCCCACAATTTTCTTGTAAACAGTATTGCACCTATACTGAATCTTATTGGACATGCATCATATGAAAATTCAACACTACTTAGTACCTTATTTATTTGGTCAATCGATGGTAAAAAATTTTCGTGTCCCCACATAAACTTTGCTACATCAGAATCCGATTCTATTTTTCTATCTGAGCCTGCGGCAAACAGTGGCTTTTCAAATTTTGATGTATAGCATTCAATCAAATTAAATCTTTGTAATATCTTTACATTGCCATACCCATTAATTGGGATTGTAGGAGCAACAAATCCCACTTTATAATCGCCATTCTTGTTGCATTCTTCATATGTTTTCCACATCGTTTCGAAATAGCCTTCGGTAACAAATATGTCTTCATCTAATTTATATATATATTTAGCATTTTTAAAATGGTTAATTGCAATATTTTGAATCAAAGACACACAATTCCTTTTAGAGCTTATATAAGACCAGTCATTTTTTTCAGCAATTTTTGATAATCGCTCATCATATCTTCCAGAAGATAGAATACACATATCTATATCTTTAGGAGCGAATCTCTCTATTCGCTCAAATACAACATCATATAAATAGGGCTTATAACCCGCTATTATGATGCATAGTTTTTCGTAATTTTTATTTCTATCTTCAATTTTGTATTTTCCTCTTAAATTCTTTTTCTTTAATATCTTTATATATTCTTCTTTTAATATTTTGTATATTTTTCCTTCTTTGTTCATCTTGGTCTCCTTTTATTTTATGTTAAATATAAATAAAAATTTTTTTATCATATTTTTTAAACTTTCTTTTATATTATTATCTTCAGTATTATTAACTTGTATCTCTTTAATTCTTAATTTATTTTTATCTAACCAAACATTAAATAATCTTTCAGACATAAATCCAAATACTCTCTGATTGTATTTATCATATTCTTTAATGCAAATTTTTCTTTCAAGTTCAAATAATATATCAAATAGCCATTCGCAGTATTTATCGATTATTTCTTTTTTTGCTATAAACATATTATATGGAAAAAAATAATGTTGGCTCATTACTCTATTGAATGATTCTATATATTGGGGATACTTTTCCTTAATAATTTCTTTGCACACAAGCATGTCACCAGCATTATGAATGCTCCCATATTGCTGTTCTACTGTATTTTTATATAAATAATATTTCTTTGGTAATATAATATCATATTCTTTTAAAATATTATCAATATCTTTCTTTCCTAATATATTTTTATAATTTTTTGAAATCGTATTTCTGTAAAAATACCTTCTATAATGTACAAGTCCTATTATATCCTCTTTAGAATTTTTCCATATCCAATAAAGTGCTGTTAGTTCACAAAAATTCTTATTTTTATTAGAAATATTTTCACCTATATTGTCTTTAATTTTTATATCTAAATTGGCATTTTTCCCCGCATTAACTTGTATTGGACAATAAATTTCATTTTGCGGAAAATTATAATTTTTATGCGTTACTATATATACTTTCATCATCTTTGCTCCTTAAGATATTGTTTAATATGAAATAGCTGTAAAAATAGGCCAAAAAAGTTATCGCACATATTGTATAAGTGTAAATTACACTAAAAAATAGCAATCCATATATAATAAAAAATAATGCTTCATTTGCGTGCTTGCTTTTTAACTCTTTATATACAACATACACATATGGAAGAGTATACAATATTAATAACCAAATGCCTCCTTCACTTAGGATATTTGCAACCGAACTGCTTTGTCCTTGTATAGTTTGTCCATTTATTCCTTGTATATTAAAAATAACATTATAATTATGATAGCCATTTCCAAAAACAGGATTATTTTTTAAAGATTTAAATGAAACTACCCAATCGTTCAACCTAATTAGAAAAGACGGAGATTGCATTTTGTCCCAAAGTGCAATTAAACTAATAAAAATTACTGAAATTATTAAAATAATAGACATAATTTTAAATAATTTTTTATTTATTTTATTTCCATTATTTATGACATT
>CAMGAZ010000100.1 GCA_946008205.1 uncultured Clostridium sp.
ATAGTCATTATATATAATAAAATCAAACATATTTTGCAATTCTTTGTTGTTCATAAATTCATTATATTGCTGCCATATTTCTTGAATTCTTTCCTGCTCTTTTTCCTCGGTTAAATTTCTTTCTTTTAGCTTTTTTAATGCTATATGTATGTTTCTTGGTACCAAATAAATTGTAATTATATCTGGTCTAATCTTTTTCCAGTCTTTTATTGTCGTGTAGTGCATTTCAAATACATAATTTTCGTCTGATAGAATTTCGTCTTTTAGATACGCATAGGTTCCACCAAACACTTCAAAGTCATATGCTATCTTATCTTGCTTTTTCATCTCTTCCAACTCTTGCTTGGTCATAAATAACCCTGTTTTTCCGTTTTGCTCTCCTGGTCTTATTGCTCTTGTTCTTATTGTATGTACCTTTTTAAAAGCTAACTTTTTTTCAACTTCTTCTGCAAAATATGATTTTCCTACTCCTGTAATTCCTGAAAGTGCTAGTAACATATTTGTTTTCCTCTAAATTATTTCTATTAATATTCATACTATATCATATTTATTAATTTTTTTCTACCTTTCTCTAACAAATAATTGCAGTCCATTAATAACTTTGTTTATATGAAATAATTATAGTGAACTGTAACTATATATGTTACAGTTCAATTCTCAAAATATTATTCAATTTTTCTTCTATTATCTTTTCAGTTTTGCTTACTTTCTTGTTTTTAAAAATAATTTTGCATAATTTAACTCGTATATACTCAATCGTACAGCAAACAATGTAAATAGCTACTAGACATAGCAGTATATATAATATGTACATCAGAGATTGCTGATATTGATATGCATTTAGAGTTAGCCCCTTCAAAAAGATATTTTCATGTATAATATACACCGTTAAGCTCAAAGGATGAATTGTATTAACTATTTTTTGTATTAGATTACTATTTATTTTTAATTCTTTAAAATACATAAATATCATAATTGAAGATATTACAACCCATATTGAATTATATGCCATGTCCTTTCGAGCATACACTTGATAAATCATGTTCTTACTTGCCAGTGAATTTGTTATTATACTATATATAAATGTTATTATTCCACAAATGATATATCCTAATAAATACTTACTTTTTTGTGTTTTTACTTGGCTACAATGCAACTTAATATAGCCACCTATGATGTATACGTATAACATTGTAATAAAATTGATTCCAGTTATATCATTAAATACTACACTTCTAGGATATATATTTCCTATAATTGTCAAAATGATTGTTAATATAATTAACAAGTATTGGTATTGTTTTTTGCTCATATTCACTAAAAATACTTTTAATATCGGTGCTAGAAAAAGCATTGCTATGTATACGGTAATGAACCAATAATGTTCCGTTATTATAGGAAACATAGATTTTATTGTATTGTGTAGGGTAATCCCTTTATTAAATAAAACTATCTCCACTATCCATATAGTAACTGTATAAAATAAAACTGTTTTCCAAATTTTAAATACTTTATTTAACTTTAATGGTTTATCTA
Organism: uncultured Clostridium sp.; assembly: GCA_946008205.1. Taxonomy (GTDB): domain Bacteria; phylum Bacillota; class Clostridia; order TANB77; family CAG-508; genus CAG-245. The sequence continues at coordinate 1,537 of CAMGAZ010000100.1, forward strand.
CTAAAAAATATCCAGTTATTAAGAAGTAGCAATTCACTGCAACACATGCAAAGCTATCTATAAATCTTACAATTAAATAGTTTACTGTGCTAATATTATAGTTTGATTGTAGTGTTTCTCTAGATGTGAAATGCATAAACAATATCATAAGCATACACAAGATTTTTAGAAGGTCAAGACCTGTATTTCTTTTTTTCATTTTTATTCTCCAATATTTGTCTTATATAATTTTTCAATTAGTATATTACCATTCTTGTTCCATTTACAGTTCCTGCATAGGTTGGTGCTGCAGTACCACTAATAGTTAATGTTTGGTTTGATATTACGGCATAACCAATTCCTATTAATAAAACAAGTTTTCTTATTTTTCATTCGTTTTCACATCCCTTATAGCTTTTAAATATATTTAATTATTGATATCATTCCATTTAAAAGTTGAATTGATATTATAATGATAAAAGCATGCAAAATAAGATTATGAGTCATACTTATCCATTTAAGATGACTCATAATCTTATTATTTAATTTATATCTATGTATTTTCATATTATCTATTTTAGTACTCTCAGATGTCTTCATAGTTACTCCTTTGTTTCGTCTAAATTATTACTTAGGCGTTAAACAAATTATAACATAATTCGACATTTTCTGTCTAGATATTTTTTATAATTTTTTAAAAGGTATTATTTATATAAATAACACCTTTTTTCATATAATATTTTATCCTGCTAGGCCTTCGCTTATTCCTAATAGCACTATTCCAAATAGAACAGTAAATATCGCAACATATTCTTTTGCCTTTAGCTTTTCTTTTAATAATATTCTTGCAAGCAATACAGACATGATACTATAAGACGCTACTACCGGAGCTGAAAGTGTTGAATTTGCAGCCATTGCATATACATAAGTTGATTGTCCAAGCGTTTCAAAAATTGCTGCCATAAGTTTTTCTTTTTCTTCACGAATTTTTATTTTTTCCTTCTTAATCTTCAAGTATATAAACGATATAATTCCATATATAAAGAATGTAAATTCATACGCTATGAGTGCTGCATCCTCACTAATTAATTCCAACTTATCTAAGTATATAGCGTCTAAGAATGTTCCTGCGCCGTCTAATAAGCAGTAGATTAATGGGAAGAATATTGCTAAAAATATAACCTTCTTTCCCATCTTTTCTTTCTTTTGTTCTCCCATTTCTTTTTTACTTTCTAGGTAAGATAGAGCAGCAACTCCTATTCCAATTATAATTATTCCGATTATGTCTAATGCACCTAATGCATCTTTAAAAACTATAAATAGTAAAAGAGCCGCTACTATTCCTGAAGAATTTTGTATTGGCGAAGATATTGATAGTTCAATATATCTTAATCCTTTATACCCAATTATCATTGATGCTATGTAAAAAAATGATACAGGTAAGTATTTTATTATATCTATTAATTGAAAAGTTACTCCTTGTGTTATGATATAAATTACTGCATGTATTCCCATTACAAGTCCTACCATTATGCCTGTTTTTAAATGGCTATACTTGTCCTCTTCTTTTGCTCCTTTTTTATAAAATAAATCTGCTACTGCCCATAGTAGTAATGTTATTGTTGCATATACAAACCACATATTTTTTTCCCCCTATTATTACTTTCAAATTTTATAACCAGTAAATTATACTATATTTTTTTCTGGACTGTCAAGAAAATAATATTAATTTTTAATCGTTAATGATGTTTTAGACATCATAGTTTATCATTGGTATTAGTAATTTACTGAAAATAATCCAGGCTAATATTATAGTAATTATTTAGGTAATGTTACCTCTTTATAACCTGAAATTGTGTCTGTTTCTATTTTAAAAGTGCCATATAGATAGCTTGTTAGATAGTCTTTTTTATTTAATTTGGTTCTTTAACATCTTCATCTGTTACACTATCAAATTTATATTCAAAAGTTGTTATGTTTTCTACTTTTTGTCCATTTTCATTAATTATTTCAACTTTTTTGATTGTTAAACCTGTTTCTTTTTCTACATAGACAGATATTTTTTCCGTATTTTCACTGTATAGTGTACTAGGACTATATTTACCTGAAACTTCATAAAATTCTTTTCCATCTATTTTTACTGTCTTTATACTTGTAAGAATACTATTTATAATTCTCTCTAAAAGTGAATTACTATATCCTACATTTGAAATTACAGTATAACTAGCAAATGGTGTAACTCCTTCCGGTGCTTCTATATGAGAACCTCTAACTGGTTTTGGAGAAATTCCTCCATAAACAGTATCAGTAGTCATATTTATGTTTCCATCTTTTTCAGTATATACTCTATGTCTTTCAGCATTATCATATTGAATTATTTTTGTTTCATTTCCATCTTTATTTTTTCTCTTTAATATGAGCTTATCTATATCATCCTTTATAAAACGTTCTGTTTCTAATGTATATTCGCTTGTTATAGAACTCTTTATTTACATCTGTTACATTAAATCCTTTTAAACGGCAACTTACTATGTATACTGTTAGCAAATCAATTTATATAATGTATATATTATTTCATAAGCCAATTTGCTATATCATATACTTGAACTCCTTCATATTGATAATCATCATGTCTTGTTCTTGCAATTATTATCTTTGGGTATGCATCTTTAATTTTTAATAATGGGCGAACTTCTCTTTCTAGAGTTTTATCCTCACTTATATCATCTGAAACTTGAATATACAATTTTTCATTACGTTTCATTGCAACAAAATCAACTTCAGAATTATATAATTCTCCGACATATACTTCATAACCTCTTCTTAATAATTCTATTGCAACTATATTTTCATACACTCTACCATAATTGATATTTTTTGTCCCTAGTTTTGCATATTTAAAAGTTTGATCAACCAAATAATATTTATCTATTGAAGATAAATATCTTTTTCCTTGAATATCGTATCTTCTTATTTTATAAAAAGCAAATGCATCACATAAATAATTTATATAATTTCCAACTGTTTTATCATTTGTATTTGCGTTGTTTTCATTTAATTTGTTAGCAATTTTTCTACAAGATGTTAAATTTGAAATGTTATCCATCATAAATTCAGTTAAGCTATCCATTAAACTAATATTTTGTATATTATATTTTTGTTGAATATCTCTAACAATTAAAGCATTATATACTTCATTTATATAGTTATATTTCTTTTGATTTTCATTGTATATATATGAGCCAGACATTCCGCCTTCAAAAACAAATTTATCAAAAGCTTCTTGTATATTGTTATATTTAAAGTATTGCATAAATTCTTTAAAAGAAAAAGGATATACTCGTATTTCATATGTTCTACCTGTAAATAAAGTAGCTAAATCACTACTCAATAAAAAAGCATTTGAACCAGTTATATATATATCGTATTTTTCTTCTGCATGTAAACTATTTATTGTTCTTTCAAATTCTTTACACATTTGAACTTCATCTATTAATACAAAATTTTTCTTTCCTTCTATATAATGTTCTTCCACATAATTATTTAATGATATATAATCTCTTAATTTATCAAATTTTACTAAGTTAAAATTAATATTTATTATATTTGAATCTTTAATATTTTCAGTAATATATTCTTTGAACATTTCTAATAATTTTGATTTACCACTACGTCTAACACCAGTTATAACTTTAATATCTGGTGTCCCAATAATATCTATTAAATCTTTTAAATATTCTCTTTCAATTAATTTCATAATAATTATCCACCTCAAATATATTATAACATTCATTTCGCAAAAAGTAAATATTTTTATGTTTGCGAAATAAGCATTTTTATTATACACAATAATTATAAATTTATTTATAAAAACTGTGAAAAAGTGTCTATTATCAAAGTTTTGTGTAATAAAAGATAGGAGTAAAATAATAGAACTCCTTTCAGAGTCCTTCCTTTTAATAGTAAAAATCACTTAACTAATTTATTCTCTCTCATAAAAAAAGTTATAAATCACTAATTTTCAAAAGTAATATCAGTTATTTTTATAATATTTTTATTTGGATCTTGACATTTTTGAAAATTCACCAATCTTTAACATAATATCGCCTCCTAAATTATTTATACACTATCCCCTAAGAGGAGAGTCAATATCTAATTCAAATGTTTTTATCACTTTTTCTTTTGATTTTTATTTTTGATAAAAAAACATTTTCAAAGCATAAAAAATTTGACCTTAAACATAAATCTATAACATCCATAATATTATTATTATTAACGAAATGAAAAGC
>CAMGAZ010000101.1 GCA_946008205.1 uncultured Clostridium sp.
AAACAAAGAGGAGAGGCTCTAGACCATGTATTATTATATGGCCCTCCAGGATTGGGAAAGACAACTCTTGCAAACATAATAGCAAATGAAATGAATTCAAAAATAAAAATAACTTCTGGACCAGCCATAACAAAGCCTGGAGATTTAGCTGCATTACTTACCAATTTATCAGAAAATGATGTGCTATTTATTGACGAGATACATAGACTGAACAAAAGTGTTGAAGAAATATTATATCCAGCCTTAGAGGATTTTGTTTTAGACATAATAATAGGTAAAGGTCCAACTGCAAAATCAATTAGATTAAATTTGCCACATTTTACTCTAATAGGAGCAACAACGAAAGCGGGGTCACTTACTACCCCATTGAGAGATAGATTCGGAATTGTACATAGATTGGAATTATATGACGAAAAAGATTTAATGACAATAGTAAATAGATCTGCCAAAATATTGGATATTGAAATAGATGAAGAATCAAGCAGAGAAATAGCTAGAAGGTCAAGAGGAACACCTAGAATTGCAAATAGATTATTAAAAAGAGTTAGGGATTATGCAATGGTATTAGGAGATGGAAGCATAGATATAAAAATAGCAAAAACAGCACTAAACAAACTAGAAATAGATGAACTTGGATTAGACGAGATAGATAGAAAAATATTAGAAACAATGATAATAAAATATCAGGGAAGACCAATAGGAATAGAAACTTTGGCAACAACAGTAGGAGAAGACTTAGATACTATTGAAGATGTTTATGAACCATATTTAATACAAATTGGTTTTATATCAAGAACTCAAAGAGGAAGAATACCACTTCCAGCAGCTTACAAACATATAATTTATAGAAAATGTTGAGAAACAACTGTAATTCTTATATAGCCAAATTTATATCTTAGAAAGGAATTATAGTAAAGATGAAAAAATTAAGTAAAGAAGATAAGACAACTATTATCTTAGCAATAGTGCAACTTGTATTTAGCTTTTTTACAGACTACTATATTAGAAAGATAAATATATTCAATTTAAGCAGTGCTTTTGATGTTATGTTATTTGTTACAAATAAATTAATTGCATTTTGTGTATATATTGCCTTATGGAAAATTATATTTGTATTAAAAAATAGAATAAAATCAAAGGATAGCAAAGCTTACTCATTCTTGCAAATATTTATAGTTTATTTTGCTATAAATATAATTTTATTAATTCTAACTTGGCCAGGAATATGGAGATTTGATGAGTGCAAAATATTAGAATGCGTAACGCAGTACAGACTTGAATATTGGCAACACTATTTAACATCGATTTTTTATAATATTGCATTAATGCTAGTACCAATACCATCAGGAGTAATAATTGTTCAGATTGCAGTTATATCATGTATAGTTGCATATATAATATCCAATTTTAAAGAATTGCTAAAGAATAAAAAACTAGCAAACATTTTGTACATTCCATTTTTGCTGTTGCCATTGTTAGATACAAATTTATATCCAATTAGATTATCAATTTATACATATATAGAATTACTGCTAGTGTGTCAGCTAATATTTATGGCAAACAAAGAAAAGATTACCCCAAAAGACATACTAATATTACTTATATCTTTAATAATATTATCAGTTTGGAGAAACGAAGGGATATTATTCTTAGTACTAATTCCTATAATTTGTATATTCTTCTTAAAAAATGGCATTCCAAAATTATCTAGAAGAATTGGAATATCATTACTTACTGTTATAATTTCAATAGCACTTATTATACCTCAAGAGAAAAGCTATAAAGAAACGACAAACAACAGATATGAATTTACATCATTTGTAAATCAATTACAAATTGTTGTAAGAAAAGATATAGAAAATGGACAAATGACAGAAGAAACTAAGGAGAAAATTAATAAAGTAATTGATATAGATACTTTCCTAAAGTTCGATAGAGGAATATATGCTCATAACGACGAAAGAATGTATAAAGATTATTCTCCTGAAGAATATAAAGAATTAAAGAAAATTTATCAAAAGTTGGTATTAAAATATCCAGCAGAGGTAATGAAGGAAAGATTATCACTATTTTTACAAACTTCAGGTTTCAAGAAAGACGCAAATGTACATGTAGATAATACAAGAATAATATATACCAGACCAACCAACTTTGCAATGAAAGAATTTAGAACAAAATATGCTACAGCCAAACCAATAAGTTTAGAAATTAGAAATAATGCAATTAATATGTTAGAAGGTTGGAACCTTAATTGTTATGATAATTGCGAGACTAATATAATATTTAACATATTTTATAATGTAGTACCAAGCATGATTGTGGTATTCGCAGCATGTATAATTAGTTTAATTAAAAGAAAGTGGATTTCTTTTTTAACATTCGGAATAATTCTATTAAAAGCAGTAGCTATAATGTTAACTGCACCAGATACGTTCTTTATGTACTATTTACCAATATACCTAGTGGGGTACTTCACTCTAATATTGGCAATAGTGTTAAAAATAGATAAAAATAAAGATGTGAAGATTTTATTATAAAAGAAGGGGTAGCTTAAGCTATATTTACAAAAATGAAAGATAAAATATTATTATTTATACCAGCATATAATTGCGAAAACCAGATACAAAGAGTTCTAAAACAATTAGACGAACAAATTTTAAAATATATTGATAAAGTATTAATTATTAATAATAGAAGTACGGACAGCACAGAAGAAAAAGCTATTTCTTATATAAAAGAAAATAAACTTAATGATAAGATTAGCGTGCTTAGAAATGCAGAAAACTATGGGCTTGGCGGCTCACACAAAGTAGCTTTTAAATATGCAATAGACAACAATTACGATTATGTTATTGTACTTCATGGCGATGACCAAGGAAATATATCAGATTTTAAGAACGTACTTGAGAATGAAACTTACAAACAATCAGATTGCGTTTTGGGAGCAAGATTCATGAAAAAATCAAAACTATTAGGATATTCTAAATTTAGAACATTCGGTAACAAAGTTTATAATATAATTTTTTCAATAGCTGTAGGTAAACGAATATACGATTTAGGTTCAGGACTAAACATGTATAGCACCAAAATGCTAAAAGATGAATTTTATATAAAATTTCCAGATAACTTAATGTTTAATTATTGTATGATTTTAGCTTCTAATTACTATAAACAAGATATAAAATTCGAACCAATATCATGGAGAGAAGAAGACCAAAAATCAAATGTAAAAATGATAAGCCAAGCTTTTACCGTTTTAAAAATGGTTTTTATGTATTTGCTTGGAAAGAAAAAATTCATAAAGAAAGAATTTAGACAAAAAATTATAGAAGATTATACTGCAGATAAAATATATTAAAGTCATATAAACGAAGATAAAAGGGAAAATTTAAGAATGAAAAAATTTAGTAGAAAAATTTATTATGCAATTAATATACTAGTACTATTGATTGCCATTGCAGTACTTATATATCATGTAATTTGTAATATAGAAATAATGGAACTTAACATATCTAAAATATTAAGTATTGTAATTTTGTATATTATTATAAATTTCTTTAAATATATAAAAATGTATTTAATATTTTTAGATGAGAAAATACCTTTTATAGAATTTTTAACACTCTATATGAAGACAACTTTTGCCAGTATTGCTATACCATTTAAATTAGGTGAAATATTTAGCATATATTGCTATGGCTATAAAATTAAAAATTACAAAAAGTGTTTTATTGGAATATTAGTTAACAGGTTTATAGATACAATTATTTTATTAGCATTTATGATTCCTACTGAAATGTCGACCAATAATTTGAAAATAACAACAACATCAGCAATACTGTTAACTTTTGTGTTAGCATTTTTGATATTTTTAATTATAATGCCAGCAACATATAAGTATTTGAACAAATATCTAGTAATGAGCAAACCATCAAAAACGAATGTTGCACTATTAGGGATTTTAGAAGAAGTAAACAAAATTCAGTTAGAAAGTAAAAAAATACTAAATGGCAAGGTGTATTTATTAATATTACTCTCTTCAGTTTCATGGAACTTAGAATATCAATTGACAAAAATACTAGCAGGAGTAACTTTTAATTACACCACTTTTTCAACGTATATAAATGCAGCATTCTTTACAAGCAAAAATGGCATTCTTATAGAGTATTTAATATTAGCAACAACAACAATACTTATACTAACGTTAATAACTTACATGGTTAAAGTTATAAAAGGGAGAGTAAAAAACAATGAAAAAGATAATCTTTCTATATGATAATATAGAACTACCAAATAAAAGAATACAGAAAATTATAGGAAACAAATCATATGCTGATATAATTATAAAAAAGAAGACGGTTTATTCAAGATATCTAGAAGCGCTAGAAAAAGAAAAAATTATAAATCGCATTGTAAGATTAGATAATATAGAAGATAGAGAAAATTTTATAGATAAAATTGCAAATATTACAGAAGAGCTAAATATAGTACTTCTTTCCTCAAAATTTGTATTGATAGACAGTGAAGAGTTTAAACATTTAATAAATAAAGCACCATATATTACAGAAAAAATAATAGTGGAGAGCGAAACTGGCATTGCTATGGCTATGTACAACAATGTTCATGATTATATAAAAGACATAGAAAGCAAAATGAAATTAGAAAACTGCAGTAAAATTCATACAGACTCTATACTAAATATTGGAGATTACAATAACTTCTTAAAATATATATCTGGGGGATTTGATGCAAGATATTTTAATAGCTTAAAGACGGACGAAAACATTGTAATAAAATCATCTCAGGATAAAACAAAAATAAAAAAAGAATATGTATACTATACTTTATTGCCGGAGGACATGAAAAAGTGGATGGTAGCGCCATATAACTACGAAGAAACAGAAGAAGAAGCCTCATATACAATGGAAAGATTATATGTTCCAGACATAGCAATAAGATGGGTTCATGGAGCAATAACAGAAAAAGAGCTAAGGAATATTTTGGAAAAGACTTTTTATTACATTAATTCTAGAAAATCAAAACAGATTTCGCAAGAAGAATATCTAAAAGAAGCAAATGCATTATATATAGACAAACTAGAAAAAAGAATTAAAGATTTAAAACAATGCGAAGAATATGCTACAATAGCGAATTATATAAAAGTAGGAACAAATTATAATAGTATAGATGAAATTGTTGAAGAATATAAAGAAATATATTATAGAGTAATAAGTAAGGAAAAGAAATTTAATAGTGTTATAGGGCATGGTGATCTATGCTTTTCAAATATGCTATATGATGATGACATAAATTTGCTAAAGCTAATAGATCCTAAAGGAGCTTTAGTTGAAGAAGAACTCTGGACAAACCCAAATTATGATATTGCTAAATTATCTCACTCGATTTGTGGAAGGTATGACTTCTTTAATAGTGGAGCATATGAGATAATGCTAGATAATAATCTTAAATTCAAACTAGAAATAAAGTCTGATAATGAAAAATATATAGAAATATTTAAGGAATATTTAGGAAAAAATAATATAGACTATAACGCAATAAGAACCTATGAAGCATCACTATTCCTATCTATGTTGCCACTACACATGGATTACCCAAAAAAAGTATTTGGTTTTATACTAAATGCAATTAATATAATTGCAGAATTAAAGGGAATGATAAAGAAATAAGTTTATAAGGACTGGTAATTAAAAAGTAGCTATAGTAAAATGTAAGATAAAATAACACTAATA
>CAMGAZ010000102.1 GCA_946008205.1 uncultured Clostridium sp.
AATTACAGTAATAAATACAGGAAATATTGCATTAAACAATGTAACTGTAACAGATGTAATGACAAATGGAAAAACAGTATACAAAGAGTATAATAAAGAGACAGGAAAACTTTCTGCTCCTATAAGCAATAATATAGTTGCAAGTGGAGAACAAATAGCAGTTAACAGCTCTAAAGAATTTATCGTATACTACAAAGTAGACGATGCAGATGTTAAATATGTTAAAGATGCTGACGGCAAAGACATTACTATAGACAACACAGCAACCGCAACAGAAAGCTATAAAGATGGAAAAGGTAATGACAGAGTTATAGAAAGCATTGACGAAGCATCAGTAGGAATAGCATATTCTGAATCAATTACAATCAAAAAAGAGCAAAAAATAAACGGAGTAGAATTAGACAGCACAGGTAAAAAATTAAATGGTGAACAAGTAAGCGTTACACCAAATACAAAAATTGAATACACAATAACTGTTGCAAATACAGGAAATACAGTACAAGAAAATGTAGTAGTAACAGATATAATGACTATAAATGGAAATGCTCGTACATTTACAATTACAAGTGTAAAAGTAGAAGGAAAAGATAGAACTTACACAACCGAAAATGGAACTATAAGCATAGGAGATTTAGCAGTTGGAGAAGAAGCTATAATAACAGCAACATATACAGTACAAGAAACAACAGATATGTCTATTGCTTCACAAGATATTATAAATCACGTATCAGTAGTAAGTGATTCAAATAATGACTCAAATAACCCAATAGAAGATGAAGTTAAAGTTCCAACAGAAGCATGGGCACCAAACATAACAGTTTTAAAATCTGGTAAACTAGCAGATGGCACAGATGCTAATGGCAATGATGCTGAATATGGAAGCACAATAACATATACATTAACAGCAATAAATAGCGGAAATGCACCAGGAACAGCAGTACTAAAAGATGCAGATTTATCAAAATTATTAGAAGATGGAAAATTATCTAATGTAAGAGAAATTGTTGTAAATGACGTTGATGCTAATGGAAATCCAAGAACAATTACAGATAAGAAAGTTACCGACATAATTTCAGGAATAACGGTAAATGTACCTGCAAAAGAAGGAGAAACCGATGGAACAGCATCTGTAAGCTTTAAGGTAACCGTTACAGCATGTCCAGATAGTGATAATCCAATTAGTAATAGTGTAGAAGGCGGAACTACTACTCCAGTAGTAACACCAGTAGTTAAAACTATAAAAGCAAAATCAAATACAGGAAAAATTTCTGGAGCAAACTATGTATTAATAATAGATACTTCAAGCAGTATGACAAGTAACTATGTAGATAAAGAGAATGAAATAACAAGATTTGATGCTGCAAAAGAAGCAATAAGTGATTTAGCAAAATTCTTATTTGCAGAAGATTCAGAGACAACATCAACAATATCAATAGTACAATTTAACAAAGATGCAAAAATTGTTAGTGTAGGAAGTAAAATTGTATTTGGAGTTGAAGATTATAACAATAGTAATATTACACAGCTAATAAATAATATAAAAACACATCGTGGAACAAATATAGAAGCAGGACTAAAAAAAGCTGGAGATTTATTATATGATAATACAAACGGAATACACAAACAAGGTTTAACTACAAATAACAAAGATGTATTAATACTATTATCAGATGGTTCACCTTATGGAGGCGAAACAGATCCAGGTAAGTTAGGAGAAATAGCTGGAGAACAACTAAATAGAAAAGGTGAGGGAATTACAAACGATATATATAGTATTGCATTTGGAACCAGCGAAAGTAAAGCTACATTACAAGCAATATCGCCAAATAAAGTATACTTATCTTCAAACAAGAAAGACTTATTTAAAACATTTAAAGACATTGTTTATGAAGCAGGAGATTCAACTCCAGTAACATTAACAAAAGCATCACAGGTTATCTACACAGGAAATAAAGAAATAGCAGATGATAAAGAAATAACAATAACTTATGATGGACTAAAAGCACCATTAACATATAAATTTACAGCCCCTGGAACATCAGAAGATGGAGTATTAACATATGCAGTGAAAGATGGAACATATACATTGACATTTAACTTGACAGCTGCATTATTAGACAAAGAGAATATATTAATTACATACTATGTAAAATAATATATAAAAAATTAGATATTAAGCAAATTGCTTAATATCTAATTTTATTTTATAAGATTAGCTAATCTAAAGCTATTTCATAATCAATCACATTTTCAATATTATCACTACAAACCACGCTAAGACTAGTTTTTAAATTAGGCTCCATCTTTGGCAATTTTAGCGAAGTACCAAAAATCATATTACCATTAGCATCTAGTAAATAAAAATGAGCTGTGCGAGCACTAATAACTTTATTGGATACATTATTAAGTTGTATTTCAATAATTGAAATATTATCTGAGCTTTGAATATTTACATTTGCAATTTCAATCTCGTCTAAACCTATTATCTGTTTAGAAACATCAACTTTGGAACTGATATAGTCTTGTGCCTGAGCAGTAGTTTCATTTCTACGATGCATAAAAAAATAAATTAAAAATCCTACTACCAAACAGATAAATATAAAAATTATTAAATACTTAATAATTTTTTTAGAGTTTTTATTAGTTACTTTATTATTACTAAAAATTTTTGTTGATGAGCCATCGTGTTTTCCTTTAGACATAAAAAAATCCCCCTACATAGGCTATATAATATGACAAAAATAGGAAAAAGTCAATAAAAATAACTATGCATGTAATAAATTTTACTCATTCTAAAAAATCTTTTAATGTAGCTTCATGACATAAAATCACATATAATGTGATTAAAACATTCAAAATGCATGCAAAAATGTGATAAAAACTATAAAAATGCTTGCAAAAATGTGATTTTATAGTATAATTAATATAGGATTGAATATTCTAGTATAAGGAGATGAATATTTTGCAAAGATTTATACTGAAAAAGTTAATAGAATGGAAAGAAAGTAAATATAGAAAACCTCTTATATTAAAAGGGGCTAGACAAGTTGGAAAAACTTATATTTTAAAGCAATTTGGAAAAGAAAATTATGAAGGTGTTGCGTATTTCAATTTTGATCATGATGAAGATTTATATAATCTATTTGAAAACACTAAAGATCCTAAAAGAATATTGGAGCAATTAGCATTTATATATGGAAAAGCAATTATTCCAGGTAAAACATTAATAATTTTTGATGAAATACAAGAATGCCCAAATGCATTAAATTCTTTAAAATACTTTTATGAAGAAGCAAACGAATATCATATTGCATGTGCTGGAAGCTTACTCGGAATTAGATTATCACATACTTCATTTCCAGTTGGAAAAGTTGATTTTTTAAATATGTATCCAATGACATTTAGCGAGTTTTTAATAGCAGATAATGCACAAAATTTAGTAGACTACATGAATTCACTAGAAAAAATAGAGAAAATTCCAGACATATTCTTTAATCAACTAGAAGAAAAATTAAAAGCTTACTTTATAATTGGCGGCATGCCAGAAGCAGTTTCTGCTTGGGTAAATGAAAAAGATATGGAACTTGTTAACAAGATTCAAGATAATATATTAAGTGCATACGAAAGTGATTTTTCAAAACATACACAGGATAGCGAAGCAAATAAAATATCATTAATTTGGAATAGCGTTCCATCCCAACTTGCAAAAGAAAATAAAAAGTTCTTGTATCAAGTTGTAAAAGAAGGTGCTAGAGCAAGAGAATATGAAAATGCTTTAAATTGGTTAAATGATGCAAACCTTATTTATAAAATTTATAATGTAACAAAAGCAGACTTTCCTTTAAAAGCATACAATGATTTATCGGCATTTAAAATATATATGAATGATGTAGGGCTTTTAAGAAAAATGTCAAATTTAGATAGCAAAATTGTTGTAGAAGGAGATAAATTATTTGAAAAATTTAAAGGAGCTTTTACAGAAAATTACGTATTAAATATGTTATCATCTACTTTGAACTCGGTACCAAATTATTATACATTTGATAGAAACGAAATAGATTTTATCATTCAATATAAGAATAATATAGTTCCAATAGAAGTGAAGGCAAATAAATCAACTAACAATACAAGTTTAACAAAATATAATGAAAAATTTAATAATGAATTATCAGTTAGATTTTCAATGAATAATCTATCAAAAGATGGAAAAATTCTTAACATACCATTATTCTTAATAGAATATGTGGAAAAATTTATATAAGATTTTATCGTTAAAAGAAAGGAAGAAGAAATTTTGAAAATTTTAGCAGTAGGAGACCTAGTAGGTGAAGGTGGAGTAAAAAAATTAAAAGAGTTATTACCAAAAATAAGAGAAGAAGAAAAAATAGATTTTGTAATAGTAAATGCGGAAAACTCAGCTGGAGGAATGGGAATAACGACGAAAATATTTAATGAATTAAAAGCGTTAAACATTGATGCAATGACAATGGGAAATCATACTTGGGGCAAGAAAGACATATTTACATTTATAGATGATCCAAAGCTTTTAAGACCAGCAAATTATCCAAATAATGTGCCAGGGAAAGGTTATGGAATATATAACTGCAAAGGCAAAAAAATATGCGTTGTGAATTTAATAGGAAGAACTGATATGAATGTTTTATCAGAGAATCCATTCCAAAAAATGCAAGAAATATTAAAAGAAGTAAGAAGTCAAGCAGATATAATAATTTTAGACTTTCATGCAGAAGCAACGGCTGAAAAAATAGCGATGGGATATTATTTAGATGGCAAAATTACTGCTATGTTTGGAACACATACACATGTTCAAACAGCAGATGAAAAAATATTGGAGCATGGAACAGGATATATTACAGATATTGGAATGACTGGCCCAATAAAGGCAGTAATAGGAATGGATATAGCTGTATCAATAAAAAGATTTGAAACAACATTGCCAGAAAGATATAAGCTAGCTGAAGGAAACTGCATGCTAAATGGTTGTATTTTTGATATAAATGATGAAACTTGTCGAGTAAACAAAGTTACTAGAGTTGTAAGAAAATAAATGACTAAAAATGGTAAAATATCACGACGAAAACTGTAAAAAAATTCAAATTTTATATAGACAATTAATCCTAAATATTATATAAATATAACTGTACTTAAACATACAAAAAAATAAAATATTAGGAGGATAAAAATGGAAGTTTTAAAAATCTCATCAAAATCAAATCCAAATTCAGTAGCAGGAGCTATTGCAGGACTTGTAAAGGAGTCTAACAAAGCAGAAATGCAAGCAATAGGAGCAGGAGCTCTAAATCAGGCAGTAAAGGCGGTAGCAATAGCTAGAGGCTTTGTTGCACCAGCTGGGGTAGACTTAATATGCATACCAGCATTTGCAGAAGTGGAAGTAGAAGGTGAAGAAAGAACTGGTATAAAACTAATAGTAGAATCTAGAAAATAAATATTTGTATACTAAATGTAAGAGATAAATAATAGGGGCGAAACCATCAGGGACGCCTCTTTTTGGTAGAAAAAATGAAGCGAATTATATAGAGCAAAATACTAGATTTGAAACAAAGTATTTGTTAAAATTTATTATAAATGTTGAAAAAAATCTCTATTTAATGTATTATATGCATGTAGAAAATAGAACTGAAAGGATACAATATGAAAATAAGTAGTCTCTTTAAGTATATATTTATCATATTTGCAGTAGGAATTATTGC
>CAMGAZ010000103.1 GCA_946008205.1 uncultured Clostridium sp.
ATATCTACCAAAAGCTTCGACAAATTTTCGTTATGTTCATCGTCATTTGAAGCAATTTTGAATATAACCTCCACATCATCAGGATTAACTATAATCTTATCTATATAAGTATTTAAAAAGGCTTTTATCTCAACAGTATTGTTTTCTTTAACATACTCTTTGAAATTTGATAGAGCTCGTCTTATTTGCTCGTCACTGACCTCTAACGGCTTTTTGTTTGAACTTTCAGCAAGTCTTATTTTAAGCTCTTTTTTAGTAGCTTGTAATGCATTGATTTTCTCAACAAATGTTTCTTCATAAACACCTAAAGCTATTGCATTTGTGAGATTTTTAAGTTGTTTATTAACACTTGTTAGTTCTTGTTTATAACGAACAACATCATCACTCTTTAAACTGGCTATATCCTTATTATACTTGTTAACCAAGTCTTTAATATGGGATATTGCTTCATCAGTAAATAAGTATTTTTGAAGTTGTTCTAACACAAAGTTTTCGAGCCTGTTTTTCTCAATCTCTTTATTACTACAACCTCCTTTATGATTCTGCTTTTTGCCACAACGATAGGATGAGTAAATAGAGTTGTTTTTTCCACCAGAAGTTCTTGTATTGCCTTGATAACGGAAGCCACAGACACCGCACTCAACCAATCCACTTAAAAGATACGATGAATTTGGCTTATAAGTTGTAATTTTTCTCTTGTTAGCTTCTAACCTTTTTTGAACTTTGTTAAAAGTTTCGTCATCGACAATTCTAGGAACTCCATTTGGAATTCTTATGATTTCCTCTTCTGACTTTTCCTTATGAGAATTACACTTACCCTTTCTGTTTTTTTGGACTCTACGATTATACACATACTCTCCAATATACTTGCGATTATGCAATATTGTATTAAGAGAAGCACTACTAAACTCTTTACCGATTTTAGTTTTATATCCTCGCAAATTTAATTCTTTTGCAATAGAATTATAAGTGTATCCCTTTGAGTACATTTCAAAAATACATCTTACAATATTAACTTCATTTTCATCTATATGAAGCTTTCTATCGTCTCCAACATAGTATCCTAATGGTGGTATTCCTCCAGTATGCAATCCTTTAGAAGCAACAATATCCATACCTTTCCTAACCTCTCTTGCAAGATTTTTTGAATAGTATTCTGCTATTGCTTCTTGAAAGCCTTCCATTAATTCACCTTCTGCACCTTCTCCAAAGTATTCTGTAATAGATATTACTTTAATGCCATAATCTAATAATTCGTTCTTATATCTAATAGAATCTTCTCTGTTTCTAGCAAATCTATCAAATTTATGAATTAATACTAAATCAAAAATCCCCAATTTAGCTTCGTCTATCATTTGTTCCTGTGCAAGCTCTATCTACATAAATCCTAACTATTTCAAAGCCCTTATCTTTACAATATTTGCGTAATGCTTTTTCTTGAGCTTCGATAGAAAATCCGTCATTTTGTGCATTTGAAGAGTATCTCATATATAGAGCAACTCTTACTGGTATATATAAATTCATTAGAGTATATCCTTTCTTGGAAGATTTTATCAGTAACCTTTGAAAAAGGTTACTGATATCATTTATTTTAATGCAAACTCATATTAGATAGGTTCATAATCCAAATACGATTATTACTAATATCAGGTCTGTTTGCCCTCTTTATCCTTATTAATGTCTTTCTCAAAAGACTTACTGTAAATAGATGTAATCTATTGAAAATCCTGTCGTCAATCGAATTAAGGATTGCCGATACCAAGTTAGCAGTTGCTTCATAAAAGTCTGCTGTTTTTACTGTGTTGCTACTAGTAACAACAACCTTTTCCTTTCCTTTAAATGAACGGAATCTGTCCTCGCTTTTAAAAGCTATACGAGGTAAAGAGACCTTAATTGTTTTAGTATTTAACATAATAATGCCTCCTTCATTAAATTTTTATTGCCTGCTTATTATTTCAACAGGGAATCTAACAACATATACCCTCGTAGTTACCCCATTTATTCTTCTCTTAATTTTAATATGACCATCATTATCAACAACAAGATAACCATCTTTTTGAAGAGCTTTAAGGCATACTGTGGGGTTAGTAAAGCCTCCCTGTTCAAGTAATTTCTTGAATTGGTTTGGGAAATAACATATTTCCGTATGAGTTTTATCCTTTAAAAAATTATTATAAAACCCATAGCAATTATTTGGAAACAAGTCATAATTAATATTTGATAATTTAAGATTGTAGTGTTCCTTATGCGTAACAGTATCTGTCACAAGAAATTCTACTACCCGTTTGCATAAATCTAACGACTCTTCCTCTTGCTGATTGTTTATAGCATTTAAAAGAATGTCTTTTATTCCATTAACATCAAAATCAAGTTTTAACGCCTTCTTTGCACAATATGAAGTTGTTACAATAACAGACAGTTTTCTTGATAATCTTGAAGCAAGAGGGTTTGAAGCAATTTCTTGATTGATTGTTTCAGCAAATTGCTCAAAAACATTTATCACTTCTTCTTGATTATCAATTATGTATTGAGCGTAGATTTTATTTGCCCAACCATAATTATTGTTGATAACTTCTTTGATTTCTTCAGCTTGTTTAGCTGATTCTGTAATAGAATCAAACTGAATTTCAATAAGTCTTGCTCTTATTCCTTGATTATTATTACAATGCGGAAGTAGAGAACCTTCACCATTGCTAATACAACAAGTTTTCCAATGATAAACTTCTTTTTGAGAGCCATCACTGGACAGACGACCTTTTGATTGACCGTTACAGCAAGCATAAACAAAACCAGATATATCTCTAGTAGATATCATTGATGCTTCATCAATAACCATTGGAAAACCATTATTTCCTGATAATGAAGCAATACGATAATTATATGTATCGCCATAATCAAGTTGTAGACTATTCTTTTTTGTATGGCTTGATGGGTTTCCTGCTGTACTAATAGCGAGAGCAGAGCCTGTTGTTTTGCCGTATGATGATTCTGAATAGTTGAGAAACAAAAGACTACCATCTACGCTATCTCCTAAAAAGCCAATAGTAACAGCGGATAATCCGAGTAACAACATAAATTGTAACGGTAATGTTTGCATTACGCATTTTTTCATACCACTATGCCACTCATCGTATGAGCCTTTACTGAAAACATCAAAATTTCCAAAATATACAGACTCTATACCAATAGCACAATCTGCCTTAAACACTAATTGTTCATTTATTTTGTAAAATCCCAAAGTATTATGGCAATATGAAATTGGTAAATTTTCTTCTATTGATGATATGAAGTTAATCCAATCAGTCTTTTTGGAAAAATATGGTATTCCAAAATTAATTACATTTGAAGATTGACTAAAAACATCATCTCTAGTAAAAATAGCAGTATTCTTAAAACCATTTTGATTTACTTCTAGTTCAAAGCAAACATCCTTTTTGTCAATATTTATTAATTTACGACAAACAGAAAAACTATCGTTTGAACGGTTAGGCTCATTAGGTCTTAACGAACTATCTTCTCTCACAAAACCATCACTATCGGCGTTAGATTTGCTAACTGATTTTACCACAAAAACACCTCCTTCCTATCAGTTAGCAAGTTCTATATTGACAATGTTTGAAAAAGTAACAGTATGTCCTTCTTCATTTTGAATAGTGAATACTGCTTTTTCTCCAATCAAATCTTCGCATTTGATTTGTGACATTTCATTATCATCATAACCCAATTTACGAAAATATTGATATAAAGGATTGTGTTCTGTTAGTTTAACGCTCAATGGAGAAGGTCTAAATAAACAACCTTCATTAATCAAATTCAACTCTAATTGAATTTGATTTTTTTTAAGCTTATATCCATTGATTATTGCAAGATATTCACCATTATTTACATTGTAATTTAATCTAATAAAATCTCCCATCATTCACACCTCCTTTCATGAATTTCACCAAATTGATAATCATATCAACTGATTGGGAGGCAATAATACAACAAATGAAATCCATTCGTCAATAGGAAAACTTCATTTTCTATCAATCTGTCAAATACGAGGTTTTAGCATTCTTAAGCTTTTTTTGAAACCTTGCCATGTTCACCCCCTAACGATTAAGCCTACTCCTCCCTCCAATTTTATTTTTTTATTAAATTTCATAAAAAAGCCAATTTGTGCAAATTTACCAACTGAATTTCTCCAAAATCCAGCTATTGCGAATGGCGGGAGTTAAAGGATGAAGAAAGCTTCTCCCTTTTCCGTCAGTAATTTGATATAATTTATCTGAAAAAGGCTTTATTAAGTTTATTACTTCTTCCTCTCTTTCTTTATACTTTTGCCGTGTATTGGCAAAACTACCCCAAGCAATAATTATTGAATCGGCTAATTGAGATTGTTTTATTATTTCTTGGTCTGTTTCTTTGTTCCATAGGTCAGTAGTTGACTTAACTTTCTTGACATCTACACCTATTTTTGAAATTAAATTAACAAGACAAAATCCGCCAAAGCAATGGCTATACAAGTTGTTTTCAATTAGAGTGGTAGTTAAATCCATAGAAATATTAAAATCAGCTGACGGTGCTATTGATATAACCAGAGCTTGAGGACGACTTTTGTCCCAAACTTTTGTTAGGCTATACCTATGTTCACTATTATCCGAAAATGTTGCAGTACATTTTATTGTTGCTCTCTCTGTTGTTGGCATAATAATTCCTCCTTAATATTCATTTGCTAAAAGCATTGTTGAATGGTCGCCATCATCAATACAAAAGACTTTTGCTGAAATAGGGTTATCACACATAAGATAAATGCAATTTTTGTATTGTGGCTTTTCTTGATGATGAATGACTTTTTGCATAAGTAATCCGTCTTTTACTTCCGGCAACAAATCAAACACTTGCAGATAGTCAAGTTCCGTTTTCTTTCTCGCTTCGTCTATCGCATTCCACATAAGTAACTGTGTTATTTGCGGTATTCTGTCATTCACACCACTTGTTATATATTTTTTATTATCAAACATTTACCTCTATTGTCCTTTCTGTATAGTCATCAAGCAAATTAGAACGGATTGCCTCGCTTGTATATTTCGGCTCTATAAAAACAGAAATTGCATAGTCGTTTGTTAGTACAAAACAACTATGCAACAACTCTATTTGTTCTTTGTTTCTCTTTAATGTAAGCAAGTCGGTAAACTCATATATAGCCTTATCCAAAGGTAATGACAATCCAATTTCTTTATGCTTTCCAAGGTCTTTTTCATTTTCTAACAGATAAAATGCTCCAAATTCGCTTATATCTGTGCAGTTATATTGTTTTAGAAAAAAGTTTAGATAATCAATCAAATATGATTTGATTATAGGGTTAATATCAAGTGAATCAAAATCACTTGCTTTTTCTATTTTTACCATAAGACCTCCTAACCTTAGTGCCTGTGCATAGCAAGGTTATTGCAGCAGTAGCACCTGCTAAAAACATTTCTATTGCTTTTTCTGTTGCTATCTTCGTTAGCATAAACATATATCAAATCGCTCCTTTCTTATGCTTTTTATCGTAATTATCAAAATACCTTTCTGTGGCTACGATAATTGCTATTGTAATGGCAAAGCCACAAATAAACATAATACTTTCCATAGTACCTCCTATACACAAAAAATAACCCAACCTAAATTAATAGGTTGGGTTATAAAACTTGTTACAAATAATATCTA
>CAMGAZ010000104.1 GCA_946008205.1 uncultured Clostridium sp.
ACCACCCTCATATTTCACAACAAAATCATTATAAGCAGTCATCCACGCTTCATTATGTTTCTTTCTACCTCCATAATTTCTATTCCTGTAATACTCTAATTCTGATAGTAACTGTTTATTTTCCGCTTCCAGCTCATTGATACGCTCTAACGCTTCTTTTAATGTATTAATCATAGTTGCCTCCAACTCCACACTTACATCTGTGCCATTTTGATATTTGTCACAATAATAGCATTAAACCCACAGTGTGTCAATTTGTGTTTTAGGCACTACGCACTTTTTGCAATTAGTCCATTAGCGTAAGCTACCTGAACATATGCTTTTAAAATATCTGCGTTTGTTATTTTCTCAGCCTCACATAATACAGACATTCCATTTGCAATAAAAATATAGTCGCAAACATTACTAGAATTCACACCATCTGAAATAGTATCTAACACCTTGTCTCCATACTTTTCCACCAGCTCAGCAAGAACATCAATACAACAAATAAATGCTGCATTTTGTACTGGATCATTAAAGTATTTTTCATTAATTGCTCTATTCATATTTTTCTTCATCCATCTTGCCCCCATTAATTATCTTTCCAAATTTGACCTTTGCTTCCACCCTATTATCTTTTCTAAAATCATTCTCTGAAACACATACTGGAATACAGCGCTCCAGTACTCGGTCATAAATTCGCTTTAAGCTAAGCTGCTTCTGATTCTTCAATTCCTCTAAATTTAAATTGGTTGTAATAATCATCGCCTTTCCTGACACATATCTGGCATCAATCACATTAAATAGATTTTCCAAAGAATATTCCGTATTACGCTCAATTCCCAAATCATCTAAAATCAAAAGACTATATCTGCATAAGGATCTAATATATTCATTCTTATCCTCGCAATTGAATAAATCATTTAATACGGTTGCAAAGTTGGTCATCTTTACGTCGGCTCCTTGCTTAATCAATTCATTTGCCACGCATGCTGCCATATAGCTTTTACCACTGCCTACAGAGCCCCAAAGCAAAAGCCCTAAGCCATTTTTCTTCATTTCATTCCAGTTAGCCACATATTTCTTAGCAACTTGCATCTTGGAATTACGACCATTATCATTTTCAAATGTCCATTCATGCTGGATACAACTTGGAAAACAACGGTCTCTTTTAATATGTTCCTCCTGCTGTCTCTGTCGTTCCTCTATCTGCTTCTGCAACTCTCTCTGGCACTTACACATTCTGCCATGACCTGTGATTCCCATTACAGGAACATCAAATTTTACTTCTACAGCTTCATTACATACAGTGCAATGGAGCAAACCATCATTTCCTAAATAAGTATTTTTCTTTTCCATAATTAAAAACTCTCCCCTTCATCATATGTATAAGTAGTTTCATCAAGTGTTTTGTTATAGTAGTTAGTAGGCCCTTTATGTACTGTCAGTGGTGCCTTTTTTGCACCTACAGTAGTGCCATTTGTGGTCTCCCCAGTAGTTCCTTTTTGCTCCCCTGGAAGAATAACAAATAAGTGATTTGGTTTATTAAATCCTCCGCTTCTCTTCTTCAAGAGGCCTTCATTTACAAGCTCCTTAATCAAACGCTTTATCTGTGTTTCTGATAAATTTAGACGCTTACTTAGTTGATCAATAGGATAGATAACATATACATTTCCAAATTCATCCGTCATATCATTTTTCTGTGACAGGCTTGCTCTATTTAACAGTTCTGCATATAAAATCATTGCAGATGAGCTAAGGCCTGTCCCAATCATGCTACTAGGAAGTGGAACATACGAAGGAAGCTTCGTATTCTTTTTGATATAATTTATTCTCTTTTCAAATGACAATTAACGTCCCCTCCTTCTACGAACAACCTGTTGAGCTATCTCCTGTGTTTTGGAACCGACCTTTCCCATGTCGCTATAATTCAATTCATTTCCATAGCAAATTTCATAATCATGAGGTCCAGACTCTGCTAGACGGTCCAAATTTCTCCACATTTTTTGTTGCACAAGTTGTATATTCTTGCTCCTATTGTCATCTTGTGAAAACTTGCATTTTACCCTATAAACAACATCATCAATTGTCTGCTCAACTCGATTGATAAATCTTTTCAGCAAACTTCCCATAGCTTGTTTTTCATAACTTGAATAAAAGCTTGTACGCTCTTCCTCATCCTTCGCAGCTTTTGCACTGTCGATACTCCTCTTCAGCACATCCCTAGTAACCACTTCAGCTACAACGCTACAAGTACTGTCATAGATGGATGATGCGATTGAATTCATAATCGTATCTATAGCAGCAAACTCTACATTCGCCTTTTCTAAATCTTTTTCTTTGTCTGCCACTTGATCTGCAATATTTGCCAGCCGAGTCTGCTGATTTTGAATTATAAAATCCTGCTTGTCAAGATATTTCTTGCCACCATAGGTCGGTTCTCGATCCACAGAAAGCCCATACTCCTCACAAATGGATAAAAACATATCTCTACAAATTGCATCGAATACCATCTTTCGATTATTGGATTTACTCTTTGGTTTATTTGGATCTGGAAGATCAATTCCAAGTGCCTCAAGTGCCTTATCCTGTTGTGGTGCTAGTTCTCCGTGTGCATTTAATGCATCGAATACATGTCTTTCATGGATATGCGGTGTTTTTTCGTCCACATGTAGCGCCCAATCAAGAATATGGACATGCTCTCCAAACCGCTCGTTAAATTGCTCAAAAAATGTTTCTGCAACATTCATTAGTGTTTCTGCACTTACACTTCCATCAATATTGCCAAGTTGCAAAATGCTTTCTTCAGGACATGTTTTCTTATTACGATAGATTTCCTCCACAGAACGATTTCTCTCAGAATGTCCATTGCATTCATTTCTATAATTCTGTCCATTAACAGAGTCCTGATAATTATCGTGATAAAATCTGAGCTCAACTTCCTCAAAGCTCTCATCATTTTCTGGAGTTTCAGCGGAAGTACGTCTCCCTCCATAACAATCCCAATACACATTCTGTAATGCCAACTCTCCATCTATATGCTCACTATGTGAAATATCAAATTGCCTATCATTATGCTTAGGATTGTAGGAGCCGTGCTTTCCACTTCGACCATTGTGTCTTGTCGCTTTCATTGCGCACTCCTTTCACTGTAAAATTTTTCTGTTAATCTGGCTTCACAACCAATGGGTTCGCAGACACCTCTGCGAACGGAACAGGCATTACCTCCGCCAGATAGTACCCAGTACGAAGTGACGTGCACATCACTTCTTTTTGTCAACGATGTTGACAAAACCTGGGCCAAGGTTGCACCCTGGACGGGCTCAAAAAATCCACTCACTACAACTTGCTTTTCCCGGGAAGCAAGTTATAGTGCAATTCCTTTTGTGCCTATCTGAACTGTATTTGGTAACATATCCACCTAATACCTTCACGCAGCACAAAAGTTTTTCACTGCAATACTGGTCTATCAGCCAATCTCCCTACTTACATAATTCACATAGGCGATTGAACAGACGCATCTGCAGTTTTTTCAGATTTTTCCTTTCATAAAGTACTTAGGGTCAAAAAAAGGTGATTACAAATTTTCCTTTCATAAAGTACTTGGGACATGAAAAATCTGATTGCAGAAATTTTTATCTTTCTACACTACATTTGGGTTGAAAAAATCCTGATTACTAAATACAAGCAAAAAATTTATAAAGTTTTTACTATTAAGTACTTGGAGCCTAGAATTCGTGATTACAGATACTAAGCAAAATTTCTTAACCCTTTACAAAATGCATATGGGAAGAAAATTTCCTTTCGTTGCACTTTTTTACAAAACTTTTTCAACCTTACATAGGGAATATGGGAACAAAAACTCTTAATCTTCCTTTTTATTTATTTTTTCTTGCATCCAGGTAATAGCTTAAAAAATGAAAAATTCACGATTATTCAAAAATAATTAGAAAGCTTCTGAGCCACTGGAACATAAGCTAATAGATGTGCCTTGGGATAAAAAGTCCCAAGCTTAGAACGACTTATACATGGATTTAACACAAGCTAAGGTGTAAACTCATTTAGATTCTGAAAAATAAAAAAAGGCATCTGATTATGCGATTTCCACATAATAAGATACCTATATTTCTAGACGTTTTATGTCATTTATTAATCATTTTTAATGCATTTAGCCTGCATATTTTCTCAGCTTCTTCCTCTGAAAAGTCCATTTGACTAAGAATTTCAAAATATTTGTCATATATTTCGATAGGTTCAAGTTTACGATTATCAGGATAATCAGTAGCAAATACTAATTTTTCTACATCTAATCTTCTTAAGATTTTATTTGTACCAGCAATACCGTACTTGTCTACCAAATCTGGCAAAATAGCAGAAATATTAAAAAACAGTCCAAGGTCAGTTAACTCTTCATATTGGAAGCCTCCAATATGAGCAATTGACATACGTAGCTTCGGATATTTTTTTATAATATTTTTTATTCTAGTCGGAGAACACATATCATCCATAAGGTGTGTTCTTGGATACGAATGTATCTCAACTAAAATATTATTTTTATTTGCCCATTTAAAAATCTCATCATAATATATGCCATCAATCGGATAACTGGTATTTGCTGCATGTATTTTCACGCCTAATACCTCTTCCCTTCTCACTGCATCTTCTAATATTTGAATTGTCTTCTCTATATCATTTCTGATATCGATATCGGCAAAGCAAAACAATCTATTTTTTGCTTTGCCACACATATCAAGCAAATTATTATGAACGGTACATACATTAAAATCCATAGATAACATGTATGGATCATTGAACGGCATTATAAATGCTGACTCAATATTATATTTATCCATTATTTTGAGATAATCTTCCACATCTCCAAAATCTATAAAGTTACCACCATACTCTTTATTTGCCTCAATAACATCTGATGGCATTAAATGTATATGTGCATCTATCTTTTTTATATTTGTCCAATCAATCATCCTATTCCATCTCCCTTTGTTTAAGTCCATCAACGGTTAATTCGTATATCTTTTCACATACCTCTTTTATATATTTTCTGTCGTGCGAAATACTGATTACAGCACCGGGAAATTCCTGTATCATTTTTCTAATAACCGGCCCTGATAAAGGAGAAAAATTTCTAGTGGGCTCATCTAATATCAACACATTTGCCTCAGACATACTCATTTTAAGCAAGAGAACTTTCGCTTTTTGACCTCCTGACAACTCTCTGATTGGATGATCCATCTCATCTGCCGTGTATTTTAATGAGCCAAGATAGGTTCTGATTTTTGTTCTTTCTTCCTTTTCTCCTGTTTTATCCAAAAAATCCACTGGTGTCATATTTAAGTCTAATAAATCTTCATAATTTTGCGGCATATATTCTGCTCTGATATCAGTTCTGTTTAACAGGTCTTGTGCCATCTTTCTTAAAAGAGTAGTTTTCCCTGCACCATTCATACCAAATATACATATTTTTTCCTATCATTTGATATTTAAAACAATATCTTTTGATAATATCCTATCCTCATCTGGTGTATATAATTTGTCCAGGCTGTATTCTACAACTGTTTTTCCTGCAGGGATTTTTGATGTTTCACTTCCAAGTTTAAAAAATATCGCAGTCTCCTGTTCTGGCATCTGTGTCATATTTTCATCTTCTTTTTCAAATCGTTTCCCCATAGACTTTACCG
>CAMGAZ010000105.1 GCA_946008205.1 uncultured Clostridium sp.
TATATATTTTTAAAGTATTGCTGAAAAAATTAATATTTTTATAAAATGAGCCGAAATATCGTGTCGTCACATGAGCTACGTGCACT
Source organism: uncultured Clostridium sp. (assembly GCA_946008205.1). Taxonomy (GTDB): domain Bacteria; phylum Bacillota; class Clostridia; order TANB77; family CAG-508; genus CAG-245. Next base: position 87 of record CAMGAZ010000105.1, read on the forward strand.
CGATATTAGCTTTCGAAATTTTATAAAACATATTGTCAAATTCTGTCTATCGATTTTCCTTTATTTTTAGCCACTTCTATTATATAATCTATTTTACCTACTTTATGTAGAGTTTACTAAAGGAGGTGATAATATGCGTAATATTATCTTGTTGATAGTATTAATCATTATATATTTAATACTGAAACAATTTTAGTATTGTATATACTGATTTAATACATATGAGAAAAATCCCAGATGCAACAACCATCTGGGATTTAATAATATGCATAGCATTATCTTGTTTAGTATTATAATAATAATACTATTATTTATTATTTTTGTCAATTAGTTTTAAAAAATTTTTTCCAAATATCATCGACATTTTGTTACAATTTACAAGATAAAATCAAGTCCACTCGTCAGTTCCATTACATTTTTCATATCTATATTTTTGTAATAGTCTTCTAAGTTTAAGTTGTCGCTTACTTTCTTTAATGCAACAAGTTCAATTCCATATATACAGCATATTAAGTATATTGAGTGAAGTTCCATGTCAAATAAAACATCGTCTTTTATATTGGTTGATGTTACAAAGCTTTCGGCGCTGTAGCAAGGAAGTTCTTTGATATTGTCTTTGTGTAGTATTTTTGTTTCTCTTCTAATCGAGCTATCTAATTGTGATAACAGTTTTATCCTGTTCTTTTCAAAGCCCTCAATTACATATTGTTGCTCTCCTGGTATATTCCATTCATAATTATATGATTTACTAACATTAACCCATTCTCCTATTTTTGAGTTAGTCGAGCCTGCATATCCCATATTTATTATTATATCTGGCTTATTTTTAGCACGCTCTAAATATTGAGTTAATCTTATAGCAGTTTGTTGCTTTCCTATTCCCGTTATTAGTAGTGAAATATTTTCCTTTCTATATATACCATCTTTAATTTTTTCTAAACCTAGTTCTTTTGTAATATCAATTGCTTCTTTTTCCATTGCAATCACGAATAAAATTTGCTTCATTATATTCTCCCATCATAATTAATTTTATATATTCTATAATAAACCTATACGAAAATCAAGAAAAAAACTAAGTGCTACTCGCACCTAGTCTAATTCTCTATCATCATCATTTTTCGACCTTTGATTGTCTCTTACCATTCTGTCTATTTGGTCTAAATTAGCTCCTACATTATCTTTTGGTTTTTCTGCCATTTTTTGTAGTTGTGTTATGAATGCATCTCTTTGAATTTCAAATGATTTTTCATTCTCTTCATTTACTTTATTTTCTGTGTTATCCTCTTTATTTTCTATATTTTCCTCTTTATTTTCTATATTATCTTCTTTTTCTTCTTCCAATTTTGCAGCTTTTTTATTTGCTCTCCAGTTTTTTATACTTTTAATTGGATGAATTATTGATGAGAAAAATGTTCTTAGTTTACTCTTCTTTGCTGGTAATTCTGCCTTTTCAGCTTCTGCTTTCTTTATTTCTTCAACATCTATTTTAATAGTATTATCTAAATCAGTCTCTTCAACAGATTGTTCTTCTTTTTGAGCTTCTTCTTTTAATTCTTTTTCTTTTTGCTTATTTCTTGTGAATCTTCCTTCTAAGCTCTTAGCATGTATCTGGTCCCAAGTCTCATTTTGAAATAAAGATTTCCAAGCTAAGTTACACTTACTAATTGCCACTTCAGTTTGTTCTATTTTTTTATCAATAGCTTCATTGTCTTTTTCAAGTGTTGCTTTTTCTTTTGCTAACGTTACCTTTCTAGCTTTAATTGCTTCCAATTGTGCTTTCAATGTAGCTTCTTCTTTAGCATCTTCTGATGTATAGTCTCTATTATCTTTTAATGCTATAATTTGCAATTTTAATTCTATTTCTTTAGTTACGTTGCCGTTTTCAATACTTTTTATCTCGTCTTCTTTAGCCTTAATTTCTTTGTTATTATTTTCTTTTTGATTTTTTAAGTTATCTAATTTTGTAGTTAATTGGTCTTTATATGCAATTATTCTACTTATTGACATCTTATTTTTGCTAAGTCCCTCTATTCTTGTTAATTTTTTATTCATTTCTTTTGCTTCAGTCTTAGCATTTTCAAGGCTTTTACTTAAATTTTCTAATTTTTCACTTTCTTCTGTTGTATTTGCTATTCTTTCTGTTAATCCATTTATTTTTGCATTTACTTCTGCCATTTTTTTAATAATATCGTCTTTTTCAGCAGCTAATTGTTCTTCACTCATTCCCGATAAACGAATATAATCTTTTTCTAATTTACTTAATTTATTTCCCATATAAAATCTCCTTCTATATTCATATAAATTTATTATACCACTTAATTAGCTTAAAATCAACATTTTATGTATACTTTCTTATATCTCCAGTATAACTATATCACATTATCAAGGGTTAATTGTATATTTTAACACAAATGTAATATTTCTTAATTATTCTGTAACATTTTGTCTTCTATCCATATTCTAATTTCCGAAATCGCTCTATCTGAAATTTTCCCATACTTTATTTTCTTGTCTGATATTTTATTTCCTTCTAATTCAGGAAGTATTCCATAATTTGCATTCATTGGTTGAAACTTTTCATTTGGCGTTGATATATATTTAGCTAAAGCTCCTATCATTGTATACTCAGAGAATTCCATTTTATCTTTTCCTAGTAATTGATTTACAGCATTTAATCCTACAACCAATCCTGACGATATAGATTCTACATATCCCTCTACACCTGTTATTTGTCCTGCAAAATATATGTTTTTATTTTTCTTTAATTGATACGTATTGTCCAATAATTTAGTAGAATTTATAAAAGTGTTTCTATGCATTACTCCATATTTGGCAAATTCAGCATGTTCAAGTCCCGGTATCATGCTAAATACTCTTTTTTGCTCTCCAAACTTTAAATTAGTTTGAAATCCAACAATGTTATAAATCGTTGCATCTTTGTTGTCTTGCCTTAGCTGAACCAATGCATATGGTCTATATCCGGTTCTTGGGTCAGAAAATCCCATTGGCTTTAACGGTCCATATCTTAATGTATCAATTCCCCTCTTTGCCATAACTTCAACCGGCATGCATCCTTCAAATATTTCTCTCTTCTCAAATTGATGAAGTTCAACAACTTCCGCTTTTACAAGCTCATTCCAAAAAGTTTCATATTCTTCCTTATTCATCGGCAAATTAATGTAGCTTTCTTCGCTACCTCTTTCTTTTTTGTTTTTCGCTTTCCACTCGTCAACATCTTCGTCTTTTTTTCTCTCTTGCTCGTATCTATTTCCATAAAAAGCAATATTCATGTCTATGCTATCTTTCAATACTATTGGAGCTGCAGCATCATAAAAATGAAGGTCTTGTTCCCCTGTAATCTCTAAGATTTCTTTTGATAGATTATCTGAAGTTAAGGGTCCTGTTGCAATTATTACAATTCCATCGTTAACCAATTGTTTTAAAGATACTCTTCCATTACCAACTTCTTCTCTGATTATATTTATATTATCCATTTTCTCTAGTTCTTGAGTAACTCTTTCAGAAAAAGCCTCTCTATCTACTGCCAGAGCTTGTCCTGCTGGCACAGCAGTTTCATCAGCTATACGTATTAATAAGGAATCTAGCATTCTAAGCTCTTCTTTTAATAATCCACAAGCATTTGTATGTAAATTAGATTTAAAAGAATTGCTACACACAATTTCTGCTAAATTTTCATTTGAGTGGGCTGGTGAAAACTTATTGGGTTTCATCTCATATAAATTAACTTTAATTCCTCTTTTCGCAATTTGATAAGCTGCCTCCGAGCCTGCGAGGCCTCCTCCAATTATTGTAATTTCGTTCTTCATTTTTCTATCCTTTCAACTTTTTTATTAAATTCTGTCTATCGGTTTTCCTTTATTTCTAGCCATTTTTATTATATAATGTATCTCGCCTACTTTATGTAGAGTTTACTATATGAGAAAAATCCCAAATATTCATCAACATTTTGTTACAACATTGTATTTACTCAAACAAATTCATTATATCTTCTTTAGATAGTTTGCTTATGAATGTTTGGTTTGTTGAAAGCATGCTATCTATTAATACTTTCTTTCTCCTTTGAAGGTCGTATATTTTCTCTTCAATTGAGTTTTTAGTAATTAGTTTATACACTTGTACATTTCTTTTTTGTCCAATTCTATATGTTCTGTCCGTTGCCTGGTTTTCTGCAGATACGTTCCACCAAGGGTCATAGTGTATTACTACATCTGCTCCTACTAAATTTAACCCTGTTCCTCCTGCTTTTAATGAAATCAAGAATAACTTTTTATCTGGGTCGTTATTAAATTCATCTACTAAATTAATTCTTTCAGATACTTTTGTCTGTCCTGTTAGTTTCAAATATTCTATATTTTCTTTATTAAGCTCTTTTTCTATAATTTCAAACATTGCTGTATATCCAGAAAATAATAAAATTTTATGACCTGACTGTATAGCGTCTTTTACTATTTCGATACATTGATTTAGTTTTCCGCTTTCGCCTTTATAATTTTCTATAAATAAACTTGGGTGGCAACATATTTGTCTCAGTCTTGTAAGCAATGCAAGAATTTTTATCTGGCTTTTTTCAATTCCGTTTTCTTTAATTTCTTCAAATGCATTCTTCTTTGCCTTTGCTAAATATGCTAAGTAAATGTCTTTTTGTTCGTCTACCATTTGGCTATTTAGTACAGTTACCATTTTGTCAGGGAGTTCTGTTAGTACTTCTCCTTTTATTCTTCTTAGCACAAATGGTTCTATTAATTTTTTTAATTTTTGCATTGTTATTCCATCATTGTCTTTTATAATCGGAGTTTCATACAGTTCCTTAAATTTTCTATACCCAAATAGATATCCCGGCATTATAAAATCGAAAATCGACCATAGTTCTGATAACGAATTTTCTATTGGTGTACCTGTTAACGCAAACCTCGTTTCTGCAGATATATTTTTTATTGCTTAATAATTTTGTGGTTTATTGTTGTATAGGTTTTGCGCTTCATCAGCAATAATATATTTAAATTGATAGTTGCACTTTTGGTATTCTTCTATATCTCTTTTTAGCAATTCATATGATGTTATTACAATATTATATTCAGGAATAGCTTCTATCTGCTTTATTCTTTCTTCTAATGTTCCATGTATTACAATAGATTTTATACCAGTTGTAAATTTATCTGCTTCATTTTGCCAATTTAGGCATAACGAACTTGGGCACACTACAAGTGTTGGCTTTTTTCCATTTTTAGCTATATATGAGCAAATAACTGCTAGTAATTGTACTGTTTTTCCAAGACCCATGTCATCTGCCAAAATTCCTCCTAACCCATAGTAGTCCAGCATTTGTAGCCATTGTACGCCAACTTTTTGATATTCTCTTAGATTAGCACTTAAGTTCTGAGGTAAGCTTATATTTCCTTCTATTTCTTTTATATCGATGTTATCTACTAAATCTTTATATTCATCATCTTTCGTAACATGCACAAATGAATTTTTCTCTAAAATTTTATCTAAGTATAAAGCTCTATACATCGGTAATTTCAAATTGTTGTCTTTTATCTGACTATAATC
>CAMGAZ010000106.1 GCA_946008205.1 uncultured Clostridium sp.
AGTTGAAGATAGCCCAGTAAAAGAGAAAGATATAGCAGTTATAGATTTTGAAGGGTTTGTTGATGGAAAAGCCTTTGAAGGTGGAAAAGCAGAAAATCATGAACTAGAAATAGGAAGTAAAACATTTATTCCAGGATTTGAAGACCAGATTATTGGAATGAAAAAAGATGAAGAAAGAGATGTAAAAGTAAAATTCCCAGAAGACTATTTCTCTAAGGATTTAGCAGGAAAGGATGCAACATTCAAAGTTAAATTACATGAAATAAAAGAGAAAAAATTACCTGAACTAGACGATGAGTTTGCTAAGGATGTATCTGAGTTCGATACACTAAAAGAATTAAAGGCAAGTATTAAAGAGAAAAAACAAAATCAAAATGATGATAGAGCAAAACACGAAACAGAGAGTCTAGCTATTGAAGCAGTAGCAAATAACACGGAAATTGATATCCCATCAGGAATGATTGAAACAGAAATTGATGCAATGATTAGAGATTTAGAGCAGCAATTATCATATCAAGGAATTAGCTTAGAACAATATTTACATATAATTAATAAAACTAAAGAAGAAATCGAAGATAACTACAAAGAGCAAGCAGAAAAGAATGTAAAATCAAGATTAATACTAGAAGCAATAATTAATGCAGAAAAGCTAGAAGCTTCTGAAGACGAAGTTGCCGAAAAAGTTAAAGAAATGGCAACAAGCTATGGAAAAAAAGAAGAAGAGCTAAATAAAAATGAAGCATTAAAGGAATATATTTCTAATAATATAAAAACAGAGAAAGCTATAGAATTAATAATTAAAAATGCGAAAATAAAGAAATAGAAAACGAAATAGTTAGGGGGGATTATTTATATATTATATAAATATTATTAGGCTCACTAACTATTTTGAATTTTATGGTAAATTAATATTCAATAGATAAAATGAGGAGGAAATAAAATCATGTTTGAAAAAGATAGTTTAGTACCATATGTCATAGAGCAATCAGCTAGAGGAGAAAGATCATATGATATTTTTTCAAGATTGCTAAAAGACAGAATTATATTTTTAGGTGAGGAAGTAAACGCAACATCTGCAGGATTAGTTGTTGCACAGTTATTATTCCTTGAATCAGAAGATCCAGATAAGGAAATAGACTTATACATAAACACACCAGGAGGATCAATTACAGATGGTATGGCAATTGTTGATACAATGAATTATATAAAATGTCCTGTATCAACAATATGTGTTGGAATGGCTGCAAGTATGGGCTCTGTACTACTATGTTCAGGAGAAAAAGGAAAGAGATTTGCTACTCCAAATTCAGAGATACTAATACATCAACCATTGATTGGAGGAGGTGGACTTTCAGGGCAAACAACCGAAATTAAAATACATGCCGATCATATGGTGAAGACAAGAGAAAAATTAAATAAAATATTAAGCGATAGAACTGGCCAACCAATAGAGGTTATAAATAGAGATACTGAGAGAGACCATTATATGACAGCACAAGAAGCATTAGAATATGGATTGATTGACGGAATTATGGAAAAAAGAAAATAGAAAGTAAACTTAAGACTATAAAATTAAAAAGGAGATTTATTAATGCCAAAAGGAGATAAAGATAAGACTATAAGATGTTCTTTTTGTGGTAAAACGCAAGAAGAAGTAGAAAGAATTATAGCTGGACCAGGGGTATATATTTGTGATGAATGCATAAAAGTCTGCACTAATATTATAGACAATGACTTATATGAAGATAGTGAAATAACATATGAGAAAGAATCTTCAACAGATTTGCCAAAACCAGAAGAAATAAAAAATATCTTAGATGAATATGTAATTGGTCAAGATGCAGCAAAGAAAACGTTATCTGTTGCAGTGTATAATCACTATAAAAGAATTAATAATGCAAAAAATGAAGAAAAAGACGACGTCGAGATACAAAAAAGTAATATACTATTATTAGGACCAACAGGATGTGGAAAGACACTACTAGCTCAGACTCTTGCAAGAATACTAAAGGTGCCATTTGCAATTGCAGATGCAACAACTTTAACCGAAGCAGGATATGTTGGGGAAGATGTAGAAAACATATTACTAAAATTAATTCAAGCAGCAGATTATGATGTAGAGAAAGCTGAAAAAGGAATTATATATATCGATGAAATTGATAAGATATCAAGAAAGTCAGAAAATCCATCTATAACTAGAGATGTGAGTGGAGAAGGGGTTCAACAAGCATTATTAAAAATTGTAGAAGGCACAGTTGCATCCGTTCCACCACAAGGAGGAAGGAAACATCCTCATCAAGAGTTTATTCAAATCAATACTCAAAATATACTATTCATATGTGGAGGAGCTTTTGATGGACTAGAAAAGATTATTAAGGACAGAGTAGACAAAAAAACAATGGGATTTGGGGCAGATATCAAGAGCAGTAAAGAGATGAATAAATATGATGTATTTGAATCTTTATTACCACAGGATTTATTAAAGTTTGGTTTAATTCCAGAATTTGTAGGAAGATTACCAGTAGTAACAACATTAAAAGAATTAGATAGGGAAGCCTTAATAAAAATAATGACAGAGCCAAAGAATTCATTAGTAAAACAATATAAAAAGTTATTCAAATATGATAATGTTGAATTGGAATTCGAACAAGAGGCACTAAATGCGGTAGTAGATAAGGCTATCGAGAGAAAAACGGGTGCAAGAGGATTAAGAGCGATTTTAGAAGATATAATGAGAGACATCATGTTTGAAATACCATCAAATCCCAAAATTGAGAAATGTATAATAACAAGAGCAACAGTAGAAAAAGGTGAAGGACCTAAATTGATGATAAATAACAATAGAGAAACCCCTAAAAAAGTTAAAACAAAGAGGTCAACAACAACTAAAAAGACAGGAACAGCATAGAAGTATAGATAAAAAAGAGATAGTATGTATATAAGTTGATAGATAAGAAGGAATATATAATTTATATACTCCTTCTATCTGTATTAAATGTGGAAATTTAAAGAGAACGGAGTAACATATGAATAGTAAAAAAGTAAAAAATATAGTATCGAATTTATTTGCAATTATAATTCTATTGATAGCACTTGTTATATATAGAAAATATGATTACAATTTTTATATAAAGGGTATATCGGAAAAAGGAAAGACAGTATTTTCAAGAGATTCCGTAGAGAAATACTCGAAAGAAAGAAGTTATAAAATTGAAAATAAAATCTCAAATGATGCTATGTTTTATAAAGAAATTAATGTAATACCAAATACTCCATATAAAGTAACATGCATGATAAAAACAAAAGATGTCATAGGAGACCAAGAAATTCCAACAGCAGGAGCACAAATATGCTTAAACGGAACAGAAGAGCATTCTAAAGTACTTCAAGGGGATAATGATTGGACTAAAATTGAATTTTATTTTAATTCAAAATGTAATGATAAAGTAGAAATTGGGTTCAGACTTGGTGGAAACATGCAGAACGCATCAGGAACAGCATGGTTTTCCGATCTGAAGTTAGAAGAAGGAGCTCCAAACGATAGCACCGTTTGGAATTTTGGATGTTTTATACTAGATTACGTAGATGTTGAAATTAATGGGGAAGAAAAGAACTATGCTACAACAAGTCAAGAAAAAGAAATTGTACGTTTGAATATGAAGAGGTTGGAAAGTTCTATAAAGCAAATGTCAAACAATCAGATGAGTATTAATTATGAAATTATGGAAATAGAAGAACCTTTAACAACATTATCATTCGATGAAGAAAATGGATACTATATAAGCGAAAAAGATGCATACAAACTAATAGAACCATATGTTCAAGAGAAAGAATATGACCACGTTTTTGTTTGCACTAATTTACCACTAGAAAGCAAATTAACTAAGAATAAAGATATTTGTGAATGGGTAGGACTTGGTAATATGATGTATGTCGGAAAGGGATTCTCAAACATAAGAATTATGCAAGATGAATATACATATTCAAATGTAAATACTTTTCCAGAAGAGGTTTTTTTACATGAATTTTTGCATACTTTAGAAAGAAATTCAAAAGAGTATGGGTACGAAGTTCCAGCGTTACATGATTATGAAAAATATAATTACTCAGATGACAGATATGATGGGCTAAGAAAATGGTATATAGCCTATATGAATGGAATGATAAAAACCAATTCTCGGGTATATTGGACTACCAGCAGAAATATATTATATGAAACCAGCAAAATCAACTGATTTTATATATTCAAACCAATTGGACAAGCTAGATGAACCAAAGAATATTATAGAAGGAATAAATAGCGTTATATATAAAATAAAAAGGTTATTTGTAACCAAAACATCAGATTTTAATATTGTAACATCAGAAGGAGTATCGGAGTAAAATGGAATTATCTGAATTTAATTATTATTTACCAGAGGAATTGATAGCACAAACCCCAATAGATAAAAGAGATGAGTCGAGATTAATGGTACTTGACAGAAAGACAGGAGAAATAGAACATAAAGTCTTTAAAGATATAATAGATTACTTAAGACCAGGAGACTGCCTTGTTAGAAACAATACAAAAGTAATTCCTGCAAGACTATATGGGAAAAAGGATACTGGAGCCAATGTTGAATTCGTATTGTTGAAAAATTTAGAAGGCGATATTTGGGAGGCTATGGTAAGACCAGGCAACAAGTTACATAAAGGAGCGAAAGTTATATTTGGAAAGGGAATATTACAAGCTGAAATCTTAGAGACATTGCAAGATGGAACAAGGAAAGTTAAATTCACATATGAAGGAATATTCAATGAAATATTAGACCAAATCGGACTAATGCCGTTACCACCATATATACATGAAAGCTTAAAAGATAATGATAGATATCAAACTGTATATGCAAAATATGAGGGGTCAGCAGCAGCACCGACTGCGGGACTTCACTTTACAAAGGAACTCTTGAATGAAATCGAGAAGAAAGGAATACAGATTGCAAATGTAACTTTACATGTTGGGATTGGAACTTTTAGACCAGTTAAAGAGAAAAACATAGAAGACCATCATATGCATACAGAGCATTACTACATAAAGAAGGAAGATGCAGAGAAGATAAATTCAGCAAAATTGTCAGGAAATAGAGTTATTGCTGTAGGTACAACTTCTTGTAGAACGCTAGAAACTGTTGCAGATGATAAAGGTTTAGTAAAAGAGTGTGAAGGTGATACAGGTATATATATATATCCAGGATATAAATTTAAATGTTTAGATGGTTTAATTACAAACTTTCATCTACCAGAGTCTACACTGTTAATGTTAGTATCTGCATTAGCAGGCAAAGATCACATAATGAAAGCATATGAAGAAGCTGTAAAAGAAAAATATAGATTTTTTAGTTTTGGAGATGCTATGTTTATAAAATAATAAGACTAGTAAAAGGAGTAAAAATGAATCAAGCAATAACATATGAACTATTACATCAAGATAAAAATTCAGGGGCAAGAAGGGGCGTTGTTCACACACCTCATGGAGATATACAAACACCAGTGTTCATGCCGGTAGGAACACAAGCAACTGTTAAATCGATGACTCCAGAAGAATTAAAAGAAATTGGTGCACAAATAATTTTATCAAACACATACCACTTGTATTTAAGACCGGGTGAAGATATAG
>CAMGAZ010000107.1 GCA_946008205.1 uncultured Clostridium sp.
AAGTGGCAAATTTTCTAATCAGACTATGCCGATAAATACTTTATGCTGGCATCAACAAATGAAACCGATAATTCCCCAATGTTCTATTTATTAAAAAGAAAAATAGAAGAACACAAAAGTAGAAGTAAAAAAGAAGGAACAATCTTCATTCCAATAAGCAATGAAGAATATTCGGAAACTATATTAAAGAAATCAGAGATAGAAGACTTAGAAAATTATTTATGGTATTTTACAAAAAATTGGCCCTCAATATATGAAGTTACAGATAAAGAAGGAAAGACCTTTTTACAAATAGTGGGAGAAGCTGTTATATATGATAAAATGACTTGTCAATATAGAATAATACTTAAAGATAAAAAAGAAGCACTAAAACAATATAAATTAATAAAAGCATTATTCATATTAGCCTATGACTTACCAAATGAATATAAATTTCAGGTAAAAATTAGTGAAAATGGGGGAATTGATTTTTATTACAAAGATGAAAAAATCGAATATGATTCTTTAGCAGAATTTTTAAAGAAAGAGGCAATAAATAAGATAAAAGAAAATGATAAAATAAAAAATGCCACAAAAGAGATAAAAGCAGATATCAAAGATTTACAAAAGCAAGAGGAAGAGAAGAATAAAGAATATTTAAGAAAAGAAAAAGAAATTGTAACTTTTTTAGAATGTAAAAAAACTTTTGTAGGGAGAATAAAGTATTTCTTTAAAGGGAAGAAAAGTAAAAAAGGACAAGAAATTTCTAAATATTCCGTTAATAAAGACAGAATGAAGGAAATTTTAAATCAAGATAAAGAGACTAGTACGCACTATAAAGACGAGGAAATAGAATCTAGGAATTATACGGTTGAAGACATTATAAAAATAGGAAAAGAACTGGAAGACAATAGAAAAGAAAATAAAAATTCAACAATGGATTTAAAAGCATTACAAAATAGAGTAAATAATTTAGAAAAGAAGATAAATAATGCAACAGAGTACCTTGACGAAATAGATAAGCACAAAAAGAGCATATTTGAATTTTGGAAGTATGCAAATAAAGATGAATCAAAAATGCTAGCAGAAGGGGAGAAACAAGAAGAAGTTAGTAATAAGCAAATTCTTAAAAAGACATTTGACTATGAGGAAGATATTGAAAGTTTAGCCAACAAAATAGATACTCAGCAAAGAGAGAAATTAACGCATCAAGAACAAGATGCTCTATTTGCTTCGAACTTTGTATTAGATGGAATTAATATAGTATCAAAAACAAAATTATTAAAATCTGATGAGAATAAATTAGAAAGTTTATTGTCTGAGCTAAAAGACGATTATAAAAAAGACATAGATAAAATAGAAGAAAAAGATTTTGATATATTTGGAAACGTAAGTGAAGATAGAACAAAAATAAAAACATTAAAGAATAACAAACACAGAGAGTCAGAAAAAGATAAGTATAAAGTATTAAATGTCAACTTAAATACAGAAATAAATACTTTCATAGAAAAATTAAAAGAGCTAAGAAAAATTTTAATAGATGAATCAGAAAAAATAGAAGTACCATATGATATTTCGCTATACAAGGCAAGTAACGAGAAAATAGAGCCAGAAGGCTTCGATAAATTTAACATAAATCCATTTGAAACATTGAATAATCTCGAAAAGATAGCTACATCAAAAGAAACATACTTATACAAAATTAATGTGCCAGAAGGAACAAAATTAGTATTTTACTCTAATATAACATTCTTTGAAAATAACAATCAAACACTTCCTTTAGGAATGGACATATCTCAAGAAGGACTAATAAATTTGGATTCATACAATTTAAAACTAAGGGATAAAGATGAATTCAACATAAATATAGCTAAAGACGAATTTAATAATCTTGTAAAGAAAGTTAAAGTATATGAATATAATTTAGAACCAAAACAAATTAAAGAAGGATAAAATAATATTTTTGGGGTATATGTTAAAAAGATTTTGACATATACATGATATTGTATAATTAGGAGGTATTAATGATAAATAGAGTTATTATAATGGTACTTGATGGATTTGGAGTAGGAGAAGCTCCTGATGCAAAAAAATATGGAGACGAAGGTAGCAATACTCTAGCTGGTATATTTAATAATACTACATTAAATATACCAAATATGCAAAAAATGGGGATATATAACATAGACGGAGTGAATGTAGGAGAAAAAGTACAAAAAACAATAGGTGCATATGGAAAAAATCAGGAACAAGCTGATGGAAAAAACAGCCCAGTAGGACATTGGGAAATGTCAGGATATATAAAGCATCCAGGATTCACAACATATCCTAATGCTTTTCCTAAAAAGCTAATAGATGAATTTATAGATAAAACTGGAGTGAAAGGGATATTATGCAATGAAGTGGGCTCTGGTACAGAGATACTTAAACGCTTTGGAGAAGAGCATATAAGAACAGGGTATCCTATAATATACACATCAGCGGATAGCGTGTTCCAAATTGCTGCACATGAAGATATAATCCCAGTAGAAAAGTTATATGAAATCTGTAGAATAACGAGAGAAATGTTAGATAATCCGGAGTACAATATAGGAACAGTAATAGCAAGACCATTTGTTGGAGATAAGGCAGAAAACTTTACTAGAACATATAATAGAAGAGACTATGAATCTAGTACATTTGGAAGAACTATGCTAGATGTTATGTATGAAAACAACAAGGACGTAATTGCTATAGGAAAGATAGAGGATTTATTCAGTGGTAGAGGAATAACTAAAGCAATACACACAAGTGGAAATGCAGATGGAATAGAGCAAACTATAAATGAAATAGACAAAGAAACAGAAGGACTAATTTTTACAAATTTAGTAGATACTGATATGCTATATGGACATAGAAACGATATACAAGGATATGCTAAAGCCTTAGAATATTTTGATTCTAAGCTTCCAGAAATCATGAAAAAACTAAAAGACACAGACATGTTAATAATAACAGGTGACCATGGAAATGATCCAAGCACGCCTAGTACAGATCACTCAAGAGAATATACTCCAATGTTAATATTTGGCAAAGATATAAAAGAAAATGTAAATCTTGGAACAAGAGAAACATTTGCGGATATCTCGGCAACAATATTAGATATATTTAACTTACCAAAATTGAAAAATGGTATGAGCTTTAGAAATAAAATAATGAAATAGAAATAAAGAATAAGAGGATTATTCCCCTTATTCTTTATTTTATATCAGTTTTTACAACAGCATGCTCTTCCAACAATTCAGGCTTTTTCAAGTATTTTGAAAGAAGTTTAAAAGAAGTTGCATAATAATATCCGTCACAAATTCTTTCGTCACCAACAAAAGCTATAGTAATGCATTTTTCCTCATGAATTTCGTCATCATCGTATACATAGCTTTTTTTCTTTTTTCCCATTGCAAAAAACATACTAGTAGTTCCAAAATTATATAGATGATGATAAATACTATCTATTCCCAAAGAACCAACATTAGTTAAAAACACACTAGTATGAAATGGACTAGCAGAAATAATTGCTTTAGGCATAGCACCATATCTATCCAGAAAGCTTAATAACTTAATAGCAATCCTAATAGCTCCATTAGGAACTAAGCTAAGAGCTTTGGCTAAAGCATCGGTGTTATTGGAATTAGAATTATCTTTGTTTTTTTCTATTGCACTATCCAGTTTTTCTTTAATTTCAAAAATATTCTCGGTACCGTCAAAAGGCAACTTAATAGTGGTTTCTTGTCCTTCGTCAGAAAAATTTTTCTTTATTGCTAAAGAAACAAATATTTTGTTTCTAGCAAAGAGACTGCCATTCATAGCAAATCTATTTAAATAAGGCCTTTCTGCTAAAATTCTAACTAAAGCAGCGTAAATAATATTCATATAAGATAATTTAATACCTTCTTCTGCCTTTTTATCAATATAAGCATCCATATCTTTTAATATGATATCTTGCTTAAAATACACCTGTGCATCAGACCTATCCAACATTACATTAGGTATAACTCTAAAAAATGGAGGAACAGTTTTTAATTTCCTACCATCACTTCTATGTCCAAACATTTTTAAATCTCCCTTTTATTTTATAAATATATTCTACAATGAATGTCGAATTTTGTCAAACAAAATGGATAACTTGATATTTGGCTAAATTTATAAAAATATCCTTATCAACTATATAATAGAAATTTTATGAGAAGATTCTACTTGAATTTCTAGCAATTTGAAGTATAATAGGATATAATCAATACTATTAGAAAGTAGGAAAATTTATGCTAGAAAAATTAGAAAGTTGTGAGGCTTGTCCGTTCAAGTGTAAAGTAAATAGACTGAATGGACAAATAGGAAAATGCAAATGTAATGACAAAGTAAAAATAGATTTATACTCACTACATTATTTTGAAGAACCATGCATAAGCGGAAAAGAAGGGTCTGGAACAGTATTTTTTTCAAATTGCAATTTGAACTGCATATATTGCCAAAACTATCAAATAAGTCAAGAAGGCAAAGGTTATGAGATTACTACAGAAGAACTTGCAAATATATTCTTAAAGCAACAGGCAAATGGAGCAAACAATATAAACTTAGTTACTCCAACGATGTATGTATATCAAATAATAGAAGCAATAAAAATTGCAAAATCAAAAGGGTTAGAATTGCCAATTATATATAACACAAATGGTTATGAAAATGTGGAAACTATAAGGGAATTAAAGGGATATGTTGACATCTATTTGCCAGATTTAAAATATTATTCTGATAAACTTGCCATCAAATATTCAAAAGCACCAAACTACTTTAATATAGCGACTAAAGCAATACTTGAAATGATAAATCAAGTAGGAGTGCCAGAATTTGATAGCAATGGGATTATGAAAAAGGGAGTGATAATTAGGCATTTAGTATTACCTGGACATATACAAAATTCCAAACATATATTAAAGTGGTTAAAAGAAAATGTAGATAAAAAAGCATATGTAAGTGTAATGGCTCAATATTTTCCAACATATAAAGCTAAGGATGATATATATATAAATAGAAAATTAAGCAACAAAGAATATCGTGAAATAGAGAATTATTTATATACATTAGACATAGAAAATGGTTATATACAAGAATTGGGGAAGCATGAAGAAGAATATGTTCCTAATTTCTAATTAAAAAATTTAATTGCAAAAACAAAATATTTGAAATATAATTAAATTACAGAATATAATAGAAAAGAGGATATAAATGGCAATATATAAATGCAAAGCTAGAATTGGTCTTAACGATGTTGGACATTCAAATAAAATAACAAATAAAGCTATAATAGAAATATTAGAAAATGCAGGAGGAATGCACTCGGAGTCACTAAATTTGGGGCTAAATAGCATGGAAACCACTGGAATCAGTTGGATACTTCTGGGCTGGAAAGTAAGAGTAACAAAAAGACCAAAATATAATGAAGAGCTAACGGTGAAAACATGGGGAAGAGAGGCAAATAGAGCTTTTACATATAGAGACTATGAGATATATAATGAAGAAGGAAACTTATGCATAATAGCAACAAGTAAATGGGCTATAGTAGATATAAGAAATGGACATCTAGCTGAAATCACTCCAGAATTAATTGAACCATACAAATTTGAATCTAATAATGATAT
>CAMGAZ010000108.1 GCA_946008205.1 uncultured Clostridium sp.
CTCATAAGAAGTTAATGCTATTCCTTCTTTAATTGAACAATTTACTGTCAAATCGCTTATAGCATAAATTTCTTTTGTATTTGTTGTATTTCCAATAAATTTAATATGGTCAGTTAAATTATATTTATAGGCTTCTCTTTTTATATCATTTAACATATAACCATCTCCAGCAACCACAATTAAAAAATCATCTCTATTCTCTTTTAGTCTTTTCGCAATTTGCATCAATAAGTGTGGTCTTTTTTGCTCTGCTATTCTACAAATGTAGCTTATTATAAATCTTCCATTTTTGTTTATTTCATACTTCTCTAATATTTTCTCTTTTTCTCTTTCACTTATTTTAGAAGGATCATATTCTTTTTCGTCCACTCCTATATAGACTGTTTTTAACTCATCTCTTTCCCTCTCAAAGTAATCTACTAGTATATTTTCACTATTTTTATTGCATACAAGGGTCCTATCTAAAATTGATGGCATTACGCTTGAATCTCTTGAATATCCACCATTTCTATTATACCATTCCTCCATATGAACATAATCCATTATTGGTATTGTTGGGTACTTCCCTTTTAAATATGGTAGAATTTCATAACCAAATCTTGAATTTGTATTCATTATAAAGTTTATATTGTTTTTCTGTATTATATAATTTACAAAAGCTAACCAGTATTTTCTATCTATAAAGGTAGTTAAGTCATATACTGTCGCATATTTTTCAAACTCTTGCCTATAGTTATTTACTTGAGGTTCAGTTGTTATAATCGTGACGTCATATGTATCTTTATTAAGTCCTTTTAAGAAATCCATATTAAATTTATCTGCACCACCAGTAGTCATCCATGGTATTATCATTAATATATTAATTTTATTATTAGCTTTTCTTTTTGGGAGTACCAATCCATCTAGTTCCTCATATAGTTTATCCCAATTATAATTTTGTCTAGGATATTGTATTGCTTTTACTGGCTTCTTTATGGTCTTACTAGTATTATTAATTATTTCCATTGACCTTTCTCTATTTTGACTGGCTTTATATAATTCTCCTGTATTTCCCTTTCTTCTATACCATAACCCATAAAAGCTCATCCTTACTGGATATTTTCCCTTTGCAATAAGTTTTAGCCAGAAATTCCAATCTTCATTAACAGCTTTTTCTCTTAATTCATATCCATTAACTTCTTTAAAGGCACTTTTTCTCACTAGAGAAGCTTCAATTAAATCATTCTGTTTTTTCATTCTTTCAGAATCAAACCATTTATTCCATGTATATTGTTGGGCATCAAATCCAATAGAGTCAGAATATGCCCAAGAAGCATCCGCATTAGTTTCCAACGTCCAATAAGCACACTCTAAAAAAGTTGGCTCTAACAAATCATCGTCATCTATAAAAAGTATATATTTAGTAAACTCACTTGCTTTACTTGCTCCATAATCTCTAGTTGCAGCAAGTCCTTCATTTTCTTTGTGAAACACTTTTATTCTATCATCTAACTTAGCTATTTTTTCTAGTTCTTTTAAAGAAGCTTCATCTTTAGATCCATCATCAATTATAAGAAGTTCAAAACATGGAAACGTTTGGTTTAATATCGAATAAACTGTTTGTCTTATATATTTTATACTGTTATAAAATGGTGTTACAACTGATATTATTGGCTTACTGTCTTCATATTTATTGTCCTTGTTTAGTTCTTTCCCAGGTTCTAATGTATAATCAAAAAAATTTGTATTCATCAATTACTCTCCTTTTTCTATAATTGAAATTTTATAGTTCTTCTGCAAATTTCTTTTGTAATTTATTGAATATTAGGTATCCAACTATGCACAATAGTATACCTATTACCAGAACAATTCCTAACATCTTTACATCTGGAATTTGGTGATAATAGAATATATCTCTAAATCCTTCTATTATGTATGTCATAGGGTTTATTTTTAAAATCCATCTAAAATTTTCTGGAATTGTCTCTACAGAATAAACAATAGGTGTTGCATAGAAAAATAGTTGCAACAATACACCTATAAAATGCTGTAAATCTCTAAAATATACTGTAACACTAGATACTATTAGAGATATTCCTAATAAAAGAATATATTGCACTAATAAGACTAGTGGATATAATAATACATATTTAGTTAATCCCATACCATATGCAAGTGTAAAACATATAATAATTATTGTTGATATTAAAAAGTTTATAGTTTCACTTGTTACCAACGATAATGGAAGAATCTCTCTTGGAAAATAGACTTTCTTTATAATGTTACCGTTTTCTATAAATGTAAATGACGCTCTATTTATTACAGTTGCAAAATAGTTCCATGGTATAAGTCCACATACCATAAATACAGTGTAGTTTGGTATATTATTTTTCATTATTAATGGGAATATTATTGCATAGACTGCAATTTGTAATAATGGATTTATAAAAGACCATAGTACACCTAAAAATGAATGTTTATATTTTCCTCCTATGTCCTTTTTTACACTCGTTTTTATTAGTTCTCTATAATTATATAAATTCTTAAAAATATTCATTTACGATGTTTCCTTTCCAAATTATCTAGTATTTAATTTGCCTGTTTAAGTTGTTTCTTCTAGGTATTTATCTATTACTTCATTTACATCTCCATCCATTTGTAAAGTGCCTTTATTTAACCATACAGCTCTATCACAAAGCTCTCTTGCAGAGCCTAAACTATGTGTTACAAACACCATTGTTTTTCCTTGTTTTTTTAGTTCCTTCATTTTATTTATACATTTTTCTTGGAAATGCTGATCTCCAACTGATAATATTTCGTCAACCAATAATATGTCTGCATCAACATTAATAGCAACAGAAAACGCAAGTCTCATATACATTCCTGATGAATATGTTCTAACTGGGTTATCTATATATGAACCCAATTCAGAAAATTCTATTATATCATTTAATCGTGCATCTATTTGTTTTCTCGTAAGTCCAAAGATTGATGCATTAAAATATATATTCTCTCTACCTGAAAAATCTGGATGAAAACCAGCACCTAATTCTAAAAGAGATGTTAGTTTTCCATTTACAGTAATTTTCCCTTTGTTAGGATATATAATTTTCGTCATTAATTTTAGAAGTGTAGATTTTCCGCTTCCGTTCACTCCGATTAATGCAACAGCTTCTCCCTCTTTTATGCTTAAGTTTATATCTTTTAAAACTTCTCTTTTCTCTTTTTTATTTCTCTTCCAGAAAAGTAGTTTTTCCTTTAAGCTATTAGCTTTATCCATGTATATTTCAAATGTTTTGTATACATGTTCAACTATTATACTTTCGTCTTTTTTTTCCATCATTTTACACCTTTTCTAATTTTTATTTTTTGAGCAATTTTTCGTATGAAATTGCTATTGTGTTCTTTATTATTTTCTTTATTTAATTGTTTTAATGTCTCCAATTCTTTAATTGCATTATTGTAATGTTCTTCGAGCCAAAGTTTTCCTTTCCATATTTCTTCACTCTTTTTTCTTTCTTCTGTTATTTTTTGTCTGCATAAATCTAACATTTCAAATAATTGTTCTTCCACATTATACTCTATATTTACATTTTCTTCAATTGAATATGCATTTTTTTCAATATCAAACTCTTCTCTTGCAAAATTATAATTGTCTTCCAATATTTTCTCTATATCGTTATCAGTTAAATTAAGTATTTCTTGCACAATTTCCTTCTCTGTTTTGTCTGGTAATCCTCTACCAGAAAAGTTTTCAAATTCTGCTAGTTTTAAAATATCATTCTGCAAAATTGGTTTTATTTTTTCATATCCTATTATACAGCATAATCTCTTTGATGCCATCGCTTCAATCATGCATCTGCCCATTCCTAAAACAATATCTGCATTTGCAATTTCCTCTGGAATATTTTCAGTTTGTCCTATAAATTCTATATTAGTATATCCTCTTTTGTCAACATATTCTTTAAGTTCTTTTTCCACATTACCATTACCGGCTATTCTCATTTTACAATTAGCAATATCCTTACTATATTCAGCAAAAAGGTCTATCCCGTTTTGTATAGATTTTTCTTTTTCCTTTGATAACCTGCTAATTAATAAAAGCTTTTTTATTGGAGTAACTGTGACAGTTTTATTATCAAAAAGTTCAAAGTTTATGCTATTATGTATAACTAAATATTTTTCTTCTGGGATGTTAAATAATTGCATATTATATTTTTTTACATTTTCCGTAATTGCAATTATTCTGTATGCATTTTTTAAATAAATTTCTAACATACTTTTATACATATCATAAGAATTCATTATCCAATCATAAGATGTTGGTAGCCCTTCATGTATATGAGCCACATATGGAACTCCTGCAATTATGCATGCTGGTACACATATTGGAATATCTATAAATTTATGAATATGAACTTCTTCTATCTCTTTTTCTTTTATAATGTTAACAACTTTTTTTGCTCCATTAAAATCAAAGCCATTAATAAATTCGAATTCAAACTCTATATTTTCGATTCCAACTGATTCAACTTTCTTTGTATACACTCCCTTCTTGGCTAAAATGTATACATTATTTCCCTTTTTCTTTAATGCAATAGCATCATTCACTATAGCAGTTTCAACTCCACCACTTTCTAAATCTTCTCCACATATAAGAATATTTTTAGACAATCTCTTTCCCTCTCTTTTGCAATTTTCTATTTTTTATTTTGAATTCAGTCGCTATTTTCCCTGGAATGTACAATATAGCAACCATTATTTTATTTGCAATTCCTTTCACATTTTTTATTGGATGTTGCTCTTTAGTTAATGTTGAAAATAAAATATAATGCTTATACATGTACATTCTTTTCTTAAAAGTAACTCCATGTAAATCTTGTTCAAACATTTCTTTAAAGTATTGATAATATCCATATGGATATTTTTTAAACAAATCTAAAATATTTTTTGAGTATCCTTCTTTTTGATATTCGCATATCATTATTGGTTTGTTAAAGCATCTTACTTCATATTGTATGTCCATTTTATGATGTAGTCTAGCTTCTGTAACAAATTTTTCGTTATTTTCTAGCTCATACTCAAATTTCTTTCTTATTGAACTATTAAATACTAGATCTTTTTCTCGAGTTATACCTTATTTTAAGTTTAAGTCAAACATAGTGCTTCTATAGTTGTTTTCTATAAATTCATTTCCCATGTTTTCGCCATTTTGGGTGTACTTAAGGAAAACTAAAGCATATGTATCTCCCATATCTTTACACTCTTTTAGCGCCTCTTCTATCGTTATAAACGCATCTTTTGTAAAGAAATCGTCAGAATCACATTCTATTATTAAGTCTCCTGTTGCTTTTTTCATAAGATTATTAATTGCGGCCATCTTGCCTTGATTATCTTGGTAAAAGTATTGAATATCAATTATTCTTTCTTTTTCATATTCTTCAACAATTCTTCTAGTGTTGTCTGTTGAGCCGTCATCCATTATTAGCCACTCTACTTCACATTCACTGCAATTATTGCTATTTACTAAAATGCTGGCATAGAGCTTGTCTAATAAGTTTGCTCTGTTATATGTGGCAGTTAATATTGATATTTTCATTTCAGAACATTTTC
>CAMGAZ010000109.1 GCA_946008205.1 uncultured Clostridium sp.
GTATTATCAGGAGTGAGCTTACGCTCACTCCTTATTTACCTTACCATGGAGCTTCATCATCTAGACTATCGTCGTCATCGCTGCCCCAGTCATCTGCATCATCACTAACTGCCGCACTCGGCTTCTCACCAAAGTTTTCCTTGGCAGTTTTCGCCGCCTTAATCTTGCGCAGCGCCTGTGCAATTGCATCCTCAGAATAAGTCTCCGTATCAAAAGTGCTTCCGTCTACCTTATACACAACATACTCTCTAATTGTGGGCCCAACAACTCTTTCAAACGGAGAAGTTTCAGTAGAGCCCCAAGGATCTTCCTCTACAACCGTCTCGATATTATTCTTGATAACTACTCTGCCATATGTCTTAATTGCATTACCCGGACGCATCTTCTTCTTAATTGCATTCGCAACCTTTACGTGTTCTGCATCAATGATAAAAGACACAGGTTCAACGGTGTTGTACCCAATAGAATATCCACTTAGGACAAATCTTCCAGTTGCCTTCCCATTCTCATCTTCTTCTTTATCAATAGACGAGAAAACAATCACATTTTCAAATTCTGCCATCGTATTGCAATTTGAATCGTCAAGATCATTCGGCTCATTTGTATTAGAAATCTGATTCGGAACAATATCTACCTTTCTACGAGTCTGTCCGTTCTTATCAGTATAAGAAGAAAACTCAAGACTGCCTCTAATTAGAACACTATCTCCGTCATGAATGTTTTCGTGTATCCACTCAACAGCATCATACTCTGTAAAGCTCTTATTGATATTCTTTCCGTTTTCATCCTTGCTAGTGCTAATATTAACACCAATTAGACGATATCCCTCTCCCGGAGACTTATGTCTGTTCTTCCACGCCACCTTTTGAGTGTCTCCCTTGGCCTTACCTTCGCCCTTCTTATAGTAAAACACTTCAGGACGAGGGAATCCATTCAGTTTTACATATACTGTTTCATTTTCCGCGATTTTTACGCCCATTTCAATTGCATTCCATGCGCCACCATTCTTACCGGTGCCGCTCTTATAAAATCTATTGCTCTTAGTACCAGTGATTACGCCGCGAAGCTGTACAGTGCTCGTAGTCTGCTTAAGTTCATGTAGTCTCTCTGCCATAATTATGTCTCTCCTTTTCGTCAATTCAAATATCCATTATTTGTGCCATCAGCAAAAAATCCATTGGTTCCTTTTCTTTCACAAATCTCACAACATCCATCACACTCTTCGTCAACTAGAATGTCGGAGAATCCATCATAAAAAATCTCATTAAGAGAATTGAGCAATTCTTCCATATTTTCGCTCTCAAAAATTGCATCCATAATATTAAAACGAATCTGTTCATACCTTGTCTTACTATACCAGAAATCCCACTTCCAGTCATCAATGCAGCAGCAAGTAACTGTAAACGTAGGTGAATCAATATTTATAATCATTTCAATACAATGTACTTCGTTATTTTTACCGACAGGATGAAAATAAAATTGTTCTACATTTGCACTACCATTAAATACCATAATTTTTATCTCCTTTTTATGTCATTCATTTCGTATTGTCAATAATACCTCGGATCAATATTTTCGTTCATGTAAACGTACACATCATCTTCATTATCACCCAAATTTAACCCTGTCACGATCCCGCAGTTCGGGCAATTTGCCTTTACATACATCTCCTCAAACGGAATATTACGTTGGACCGTATATATAATCCCACATATTTGACATTGAATGTGGCAACATTTTTTCTTTTTTAAATCCATACTCATTACTCATTTTTGGCCTCCTCTCTTTTTGTCTCAATACCATTCATTTTGTATTGCCTTCCTCTTCGTTAAGCATTATAACATAAAAAAAGAGACTTGTCAAGTCTCTTTCTCACTTTTTAAAAAATGTTTTTCATTGTCAGCCCCGGCATACCAACATGATCTCTACAGTTTCTAACTTTTCTATAAACCCTTCTTTTATTTCAGATTGATATATTTGTATTGCCACCCTTCGTGGATTATTATATATATGAGCACATGTTTGTAAAGCGGTAAATCATGGAATATTCATATAATTTAAATCATTCCATCCAAAATATTCGCAGCATGTTTCTGTTTTTCATTTGACAACTCTGCGTATCTTTGAGTTGTCGATACCTGTTTATGGTTCAATTGCTTTGCGCACAAATAAATATCTCCAGTCGCTTCATACAAATTTGTTGCACAAGAATGCCTCATAACATGCGGAGTAACATGCTTATCTATTACACCGTCTGAATATTGTTTAAGAATTACTGCAACCATATCGGCGCTGATACGCCTGTTAAAAGAAGAAATAAACAGTGCATTAGAATTACATTTTGGAAAATACTTTTTTCTGTCTCCAAGCCACGCCACGAGTTGCGTTTTTAAATTATCACCAAACATGACATAGTTATCATAGTCTCCTTTTTCAGTAATCCTAATTTGATTATGTTTAAAATCAATATCGTCAATATCAATTCCAATAAGTGCGGATGCGCGAAGCCCAGTGCTAAAACCAAGCTTCATAATACACAAGTCTCTATTTTTAAATTTAATCGGTGCAGTTTTTTCAACATTACTAAGCACTTTAGATATCTCATCCGGGGTCAAATATGTTACCTTTGGATTATCTTTCATTTTTGGACGCTGCGTATTTGCAACAGGATTGCTTTGAATATAATCTGGAACTAGGAATTGAAAAAATGTATTAAGTGCAGACCATTGTACACTTCTAATACTATCAGATGCTCTTTCAACCTTTCCATTAACATGTTTAGTACGCAATGAAGTAATATATTTATTGATATGAAGCGGTTTTACGCGCTCATAAAATTTTTCTGAATTAAATTGACTTTTGTTTTCTAGCTTCATAAAATTTATAAATGAAAGAACATAATTAATATAAGCATATGCTGTATCATAAGTTTTACCAGAACCAATAAGACTATAATAAAATTCACTTACAATGTACGGAGCATTATCCAATCTATTTTTAATTTTTCTTTCAAGATTAAACTCCTTTTCCTGTCTACCACTCAATGTAAGTCCCCTCCTTTTTGATTTTCTTTTTTCTCCAACTAAAAAATACAACAGACCAAAGAATCCAAAGCCCAATTGCATCTTTAAAAACAACACTTATTATCATTAGAAAGATGTACCACATCCAGCCTAAAAACAGCCCGTCTATTTGAGTGTCTTTCATTTTCTTTTCAACAGGAAAGTGAACTGAAGTATCAATTTTGTTTGTAATTGATACTAGATTTTTATTTAAAACGCTCTCACATATTGGAATTAGAGAACGAACCTGCTGACTATTTACCGACTTACACAAAAGTGCTTTATAATCTACATTATAGCCAACAAAAGTATATTCACATAACCTCTTTGAAACTTTCATAATAAAAATTGTACCTGTATAATACTTCTTTCCCTTATACTCAAAGTAGTTTCTTAGATTCATATAATTTCCTCCAAACACGCAATCGCTTCTTCAAGCGCGTCAATCGCAGATTCCAAACTACCCTGTGCATCTTCTGATTCCGTTCCACGCCAAGAGCCTTGAAGGTTTTCAGGCATATTGTCAAACGCCACCTGTTCTTCACTTAGAATGCTATGCACCAAATTCTCAATATCCTTAATAATTTTCTGGATTTCTTTTCTTCTTGCTTTATTCATTATCACATACCTCCGTTCAACGACATGATATAATTATTGAGCATTTTCTTTTTAAGTTTCTTATTTTGTTTGGCTCTTTCTCTCTGCCGCCAATATTGATGTTCCGTATTTTTTACGAGATGGCGGCACTCCTTCTGGAGACATTCCTTTACTTTCATCTGCCGCACGGTCATTGACGCGTGATGATGCTTGCAGTACGCACAGCAGTTATTAGATTCACAGTTGAACAAACATTCCATAGTATACATCTTTTCATTAACGATTTACTATTGAATTACGTATATTGTAACTCATTCATTTCGTATTGTCAAGACTGACAATTTTAAATATTTAGAATATTTAAGTCAATTTCATTCTCTTTTCAAATGCTCTCTTGTACGGTTCGAATGCCGTGGATTCATTGTAATTCATTTGCCTTAGAATCTCTTGGCGATCTTCTTCTGTAAGAATACGGATTACTTTGATTGCATCAGAAATAGCCCAAGTGGATCGGTTTCCTTCGTTGAACAGATACCATCCGTTGGTTGGAAGCTTATCCGTGAAACATTTCTTATGTAATTTAGATACCTCATCTCTGTAATCTACAGTTGTATTATACAGAACTTCACACCAAACACGCTTTCCATTCTTAAACCTGCTTTTATATGGCCCAAGATTGCTCCCGTCATAACCGCGAAGGTGTGGTGCATCCGGCACCGTCATGGAACAGTGCCAACCTGGACGGCTAGCATATCCTTTGGTGGGATTATTTTCTGCAGGAATCCATTCGTTCATGGGAGTTTCTTTTCCTTTAGAAATGAAGAGAGGGAAGAGCTTCCCGTCTTCCCTCATCTCAAATAGTTTATATCCAATCTTATAACTTTTAGGTGTGTTCATAATTAAATCTCCTTTCTAGAATAATTATCAGTATACATTCTTGCACATCCTTGACACTTTTCATGCGATGGCATAGCCCATTCATACTTACATCAATTACATGAATGTAAACTATTTTCATTTGGCACTCTCCATACCCAAGATCGAGTATTTTTGATCGTAAACCACGCTCCGCCATAACATAATACATTTGTTTTACTCGTCCAACTGTCGTACCTCAAAAGTTCATCATCTGGGTGTCCAGTTAGAATTCCATTCTTACGGAATGTAAACAAGTCACCTTCTTCAAGCTGATTAAATCTAATTTTTTCTGTGAACCTCGTATTCATAATTTATATCTTCTTTCTATAAAATAGCTTATATGTTTTAGATCCATATCTATCAGGTAGATTCACACAAATTCCTCTGTTGATATTGCGCAATTCTGTCTTGAACATCTTTTCATCAAATCCTACAGTATCCACGCCACACCAACCTGCAATAACATCAGTGTAGATTACCCTGTGACAACACTTTTCTAATTCATTTATAAAGTCTTTTCTTGACGTCGCAACATTGTTTACAAAATACACATATTTCTTTCTCATAATTTATTCTCCTTTCAAAAGTTCTGCAACCAGTTTAATAATAAGGTCATTTGCTTGATCTATATTATCGCAGTAGATTGTAACATCTTCATATGTCTTGTCATCAGACACTTTAATAACGCGACCATCTCTACTTGTGGCTTCAATATGTTTCATTTCCATCCCTCCTTAAACATTCAACGAAACAGTTTCGTACATAATTAAATGGTGTCTTGACACGTCAAAATTATACTCGTAAAACTTTGCACCAGGAGCGACGTTATAAGTATCTTGTACACCAAAGAAGTCACATAATTCTTTGAAATCCATTTTGTCAAGCTCCCAAAATTCATCTACATTTTCAAGTTCATATACATACACTTTAGTTACGCTTTCACCATCGTCGAAGCCATTGAACTCAGATTCGAATATCTTTTTCATTTT
>CAMGAZ010000110.1 GCA_946008205.1 uncultured Clostridium sp.
CCATTTAAGATTTCCGAGAAAAGTGTGTCCCTTATACCTGTAGTCAATGCTTTCGATTAAAGCATCAAATTTTTTCTTTAGTGATTTCTCATATTTCCGAATATAAAGGGGACTCGGAACACCTTCACAAATAACCTCTACGGTTAATAAGTTATCCTGATTCGTATTACGTAAAAATGCCTTTAATCCAGAAATTTGACATGGCGTTCCAGAAAAAAAGCACTTTCTTTCCAGAATTCAAAAAATCTTTAGCCTGCTGATATGAGTTGCCCATTTTACTTTGAGAATATTTCGATTTTCTGAACTTAGCCAAATCTTTCTTATCGGTAATATAACTGTGCCAAACTAAAAGCCCCTTACTTTCTGCACCAAATATCACATAGTTTTCATCGCAAAAAGTATCGACAATAGCTGAAAATGCACCGCCGCTTGTGCTTTCAAACTTAATTTGTTCATCTTTTATGTAACCACCAAAAGTATATTTATTGGAGCTGTACCTTTTCGGCATATTCTCATATGGGCATACTTTACGGCACAGTTTACATTCAATACAACGCTCTTTATCTAAAAGAGGATACCGAAATCCTTCGTCATCTTCTTTCATGACAAGTGCATCTTTAGGGCAGATTTGGACACAGGCTTCACAGCCATAACATTTTTCTTTTTCCCTATCGACTAAGTATCCTTCCATATCTATCTCCGTTATTAGACGCAAGAAGTCAATTCCGTATTCAAGAATTCCAAGGATTCTTTTCTTGCTTCTTCAATACGACTATGAACTTCTTCATAATTGATTTCAGACATATTCTTTTTTTCCGCTTCTGTCACTAGCATGTGATCAGATAGGCCAAACAAATCAAGAAGTTCTGTAATCTTCGTATCGCACTGTTCACGAGAGAACACATAAAATGGCCTACAATATTGCACTGCAAAAATCATTCCATGGAATGAATTCGTAATCACACATTCCGCATACTTCACAAGCGACAGAAATTCCTCAACTCCAGCTTCATAGAACATCCGACGATTAGGCTTTTCTGCATTTGTTGCGCGCAAGCTGATTTCGACAATCTTCCAGCCATTTTCTGCCGCAATTCTTTCTGCATATGCTTCCATTTTGGGATTATAACGTCGTGCATAAAGCAGCAAGTATTTATCCTGTTCTAACCGTTCCTTTGCAATCTTGTCATAATCACTGCTCAGCAGCAGTAGGGTCGGATCGACTACCTTTTTCACCGGAACATTTGTATGCTTTGTTACATACGGAACCATCAATTTTTCTCGAATTCCAAAAGCATTAAAGTTTTGAAGTCTGTCATTTAACACCTTATATGTTTCATCCGTGAAATGAGGATCGCCAAAACTTGCTGCATAAGCGACCGAGCTTTTTTTCATGCACTCATAATTTGCATAGTATCCATCATCAATTCCGAACTCATCCGGGCAAAAGATCGTATCGCTTCCACACACAAAACCTGAAATGTCTTCATCTTTACAAATTTCGTTAAAATTCTGTGCCGTATACTTCTTGCTTGTCCGGGTAAATCTTTCGTGATAAAACCGATCGAATTTGTAATAGTTTTCTCGAATTGCAGGCATTGTAAGCTCACACATTCTGCGTGATTCTTCATCTTTATCCCACATATTCGCAAATGGGTTCAATGGGTCTTTATCAGCTAAAACCTCAGGGCAATAATCAACAAGGACAGGCTCAATCATATCCCCTGTAACTTTTTTTATTGCTTGATGGAGTGCCCATGTTTGAAGTGCTGAACCATAATTTGTGAAATTGCAGTATATGTTATATGACACCGTTCCTATTCTTTTCATATTAGTATTAGTTTCCTTTCAGAAGATACATCTGGCTCTTCTCATTTAATCGCAACAGTTGTAATCAATTGCGTTCAAGTCAGCAATAATTAGCTAATGTGTTTGTCGTACTTGAAATGAGTAAATCCACTACACTTATATCAATAGTATACAAATGTTTACTTAAGCACGTACTCTTTCAAGTATCGAATTTCTTTTTTAAATAATAACAAACTCAAAATCAAATATAGAACTCCAAATATAAGTGCATAGATAAAAGCATGTAAAATCCAATTCCAAACTGTGACTTCGGTCAGCGGCACAAAATGACAAATAGCAACTCCGATTACAGTAACAAAAGAAAACGCCAAAAGTTTCTTGTAAAAAATCCATTGTTTTCTATTTTTTACCATCTTGGTTGTGAAATATATTTGATATGCCATTCTATAAGTCATGCCCGCAATAGTTCCAATCGCAACCCCAATCAATCCAAGTTCATGCACAAGAATTATAGAAACCAATATATTAATACCTGCCTCAACAAATGCTGGTACCGCTAATTCCTTGAATTTATTTGCAGAATAAGACAAATCCAAATGCGGTTCTTTTATAAGATACAGTCCCTCAGCCATAACAATTAGCACGCCAAATAAGGGTTGAATATAATCAGCATCCGTAATACCGTTTGTGTAAAGCTGCACAAATGGTGTTATCAGCAATCCAGATAAAGTAAAGCAAAAGTAAACCGTAATAAATGTAATGAACTCAAATAAGTCCAGTTTCTTATTCAATTCATGTTCATCGCCTTTAGCATAAGCTTGGCCAACTGTGGGTGCAATAGCTCTAAAAATAGCTGCAAACAAACCATTTAAACCATCCGTCACTAATGTATACACACCATATACAGAAACCGTAGCGAGATTTGTAAAGATCGTTAAAATCGTTATATCCGTACTATTGTGGATAAATGCAGCACAATTTATCGCAAAACCATTCCATCTTTCCTTCAAAAGGCTATCATCCGGCTCAGCAGCCCAATTGATGTTATAGTGTTTCTTTACAAAGTATCCATATACAAGTGGCTGAATGATATATAAAAGTCCGGTTAACAATTTCAAAAAATGAATGCTCGGATAAATCTTTACGCTTAAAAAAGCACAAACTATATTGCATATAGTAATTGCAATCTGAGTAAGAGATATTACATATAACTTTTTATCAGCTTGCAGCAGCACCCTAAAGGACAACGAGAAAAGATATTGTATTAATAGATTTAATGAAAGCACAATCGTTAATGAAGCAACAAAAGGCCAAGAAAAGCCTTCCTTTGATAAGATTGGATAAACAACTGCCACTCCAATGGAGTATGCAATAAACAAATATCCTATCTTATTGAAGAATTTCTTAGCCGTCACCAAAACCGCACTAATTTTTTTATCATCATGGTCAACAAGTGGTTTATATAGATTGGCAAGAACAACTCCCGTAATTCCGCCCTCAATCAAAGTAATATAACTCAGAAATTGATTCAGTGACGAAACAAGTCCATTAACACTGGAGCCAAAATTAGTGAGAATAATCTTCGGAATTATAAATCCGCTTATCACAGTAACAACTTGAAGTGTTAAACTTGATAAAATGTTGATCAACGTCACTTTACTTTTCATTCGGTAATTCTCTCCACGCTTTTATTCCATGATTGACTCTTTGGTCCTCTGGAGGTAATTTCATATAATCACCATAGACAATCGACAAATACATATCTGCATCTTTCATACCATAAACTTGAATGTTTTCAAAATCATACAATTTAAATTCAGTCATTATTATTTTTGGTAGATATAATAATCCTTCTCCCCAAGTATTATTATTGATAAATTCAGATTCAGTTTTGTTAAAGTATTTCCAATATTCAATGTATTTAGCTGTCAGTTCTTCCAAAGAATAATTTCTGAATAGAAACTCAACGATTTTATGGTGAATAGGGTTATTATATCCATATGTCACATTATGTTTCTTTGCCCTTTTGCTTCCCCAAGCATGTCTAATATAAGATTTGAAGTAAGCATAGCGGAGCTTGGTAAAATGCATTGGGACATTATCCCAGCAAAAAACATCAACCCATAAATTATCCTCTTTGAATTCATTTCTATCGGCAGATGCCGTATGATCCTCAACAAAAATATTCTTGTTCACAATTTTAATGTATGGTATATCATCATTGCCAAGTTCAAAACCTTCAGCATACACGTATTCATTGACAGAACTATTCCGTTCTCTTAAAAGGCAAACCAGTTTATCATATTGCTCTCTGGTTAAAGCAATATCAATATCATCATCCCAAGGAATAAATCCCTTATGTCGAACAGCTCCTAACAAAGTTCCTGCAGTAATAGTATATTGAATATTATGTTCAACTAAGAATTCATGAACCACCTGCAGAAGTGCTGTTAATTCGCTTTTTACTTGTTTATCTGATAAATACTCTCTCATTACATCTACCCTCTATTTTCGTTATCTGTTTTTCAACTTTAGCAACCAAAACATCAAATCATATTTTTTATTATTAACAAGCCAAATTTTAAATCTACTTGCTAAATTGCAGTTGGATTTATCCACTCTGCTTGCCATATCATATAAGAGCTTGAATTTTTGAGTTTCTTTTATTTTATCTCTAAACTCGGATATCGAATTAACTGATTCTGCAATTCCAGCATACTCATTACACAACGCATGAAAGGAATAGGCACATATTCGATGATCATCTACTATCTCAGACTCAACCAATGCTCTAACTGTATTCTCAAAATGTTCGAATTTTTTTACATTATACGAGTGCATCATCGAGTTATTTAATATTCTATAAACATAGAAGCTTTCATCTAGGCAAACCATTGATTTTGCAAGTTGCAAGCAATACAAAGAGCATAGCATATCCTCACCAATAACGATCTTATCGTCTACCTGCTCTTGTGCCTTTACATATATTTCTCGCCTAACGACCTTGCACCACAAAGAATATGAGATTATGCCTGGATTTGAAATATTTTTATCCGTAGGATCATAGATGAATTTATCCCTGACTTCTTCGTATTCTTTGTTTTGCAAGAGACCTTGCACCACAAAATCTTTGCGCAAAATCTTTTTGTTGTCCTCTAACGAATAATGACTAAGTAGCACCATATCCGGGTTGAATTCATCTAACGACCTTGCAACACAAGAAAAGTACCCCTGCTCAACATAGTCGTCGCTATCTACACAAATAACGTATTCACCTTTAGCAATCTTTGCTCCAGCCTTCCGAGAAGAGGTTAATCCACCGTTCGGTTTATTTATGACACGCACTCTTTTATCTTTTTCCGCATAATGGCGACATATAGAAAGTGAATCATCTGGGGAGCCATCATTAACCAGTATTAACTCGAAATCTACATAATCCTGATTCAGAATTGAATCTATACACTGTGGAAGATATTTTTCTACGTTATATATCGGCACTATTATTGAAAACTTCATCTATTTTTAATACTCCATTCAGAAAAATAATAAAACAATATAGCGACACGCTGGCGTCAAAACTTATCTCGCATGTAAGCGCCGTCTATCTTGATATATCAACCCTCTAATCAAGCAGTACATTACCGGTCCGACAACGTAATGAATGGAAGCAGCATATGTCTCCGTCAGCCCGGATATCAGCAATACGATAATTAAAGACTTGACTATGCTTTGATATGTAACTGTA
>CAMGAZ010000111.1 GCA_946008205.1 uncultured Clostridium sp.
CTCTGACAAGTGAGCTTAAATCATCGCTACTCGGGAGCATATCTCGGTCTCTATCGTTGAGAGGTAAAAGATGACATCCAAAATCTAGCTTGTCCCCTACCGCTTTAGACCCTCGTAACAATCTCTGGTCCGGAGTGGAAGTATCTAAATCACCTGATAACTGCGTTGAACTTATTATCCAAACATTATAAAGAACTGCTATTTCTTTTATTTTTGTTGCCAAGAGAAAGAGAATCTGATCTTCTCTGATATTATTAACTTTAGTCCTATTAGATATTTCTGCTAATATTTTCATTGTACTTTGAATATAGTCGAAACAAATATAAGTTGCATTTCTTTCTTCTATATTATATTTAATTCTGCGTTCTATATCTTCTAAGCTAAAGTCTGGAAGAAATTCAAGATATAATGGAGAATTTTCAAGAATCTGGATTCCTTTTAATATTCTTTCATATTCATCTTCTTCATAATCGCCAGTTAATATATGACTTTCATTAACCTCACATACAAAAGAAAGAAGTAAAGTCTGTGCTTCTGACCTATCCTGCTCAGTCAAAATAAATAAAGTTGGCGCGGGAGCTGGATTCTTAACCCATCCACCCTTGGCGCTATCATAATATTCCGTACATGATAAAAATGCGGCGTCCTGCGCTAAGAGTCTTGACTTACCAACTCCGGTCGGTGCACTACGTAAATAGAACTTACCCAAACGCGCGCCCATTGTTACGGTTGTATATACAGGGTCATAGAATGGAAGACCATATGCTGGATGCTGGCGTAATTCTTCTATTAAATCTGCGGCGCCCTCAGCAGCCTGGCAAGATAAATCCTCAGAACCGCCGCCATAATTATTTACTACTTTATCTATTTTCTTTTGTATTCTATCAGAAATATCTGTTAAACTTGCATTGTTTAACCATTCTTCTTGTTTTTCTTTCTTTTTTGTATCTATTAAATTATCTTCATCCAAAATATCAGAAACATCAACACCGATTTTACTGAACTGGCGCAATAAAGTCATTTTCTGTAATCTTTCAGCATAATAATTAAAACCAGTTTCTTCTGCATTTTCTGCGCAGTTACGTATAAAATCTATACCACCACCAGATTTAAATACAGCTTCAGCTTTAGGTTTATTTTCAAGATAATCTAATATTACGTTTTCTGAGAAATCTGTTACCTTGTTATTAAAATAAAGATTATATAAAGTACCATAAACTATCTTATGAAATTTATTTGGGAAATCTTCATTAGTTAAATAAACCTTTTCTAAAAGAGAAGGATTATTATAAATATTTCCTATTACCTGTACAGTACAGGTTGTATCTAAAAACCTAATTCTCTCCAATATTATCCTCCTCTAAGAACCCGAAAAGTGGTTTGCGCATTTCTATTTTTATAGGTGTGCGCTCTGGCTCTTTAATTGTTACATTCTTTATCTCTTGCGTGGGATTTGCTTTATATTCCAAATTTTCTTGTTTATTGCGCTGTTGCAAAAGCCAAATGTTATAATAGTAATTGTATGCACTATCATAGACGTATGGAATAATACCAATACCACCTGTACTTTTCATTGGGTCATTTCCCATTTTTTGATAATAATAAATAAGACTGCGCATCATGCCGGAATATGTATAACCATATTTCTTTTTATAACTATTAATCTGTCGCATAATACGTGACCAAACTGCTTTATTACCAAATAAATCTCTAATAGTATCTTTGAGTCTTTCTAAATCTTCTTTTTCTTTTTGTTCTTCTTTAAGCTGCGCGGATTTTGCTGTAACTGCGCCAGTCTGCATATTTACAGTTATTTGCTCTTGTTCTTTATTTAAAACAAGTTGTTCATTATTTTGTTTTAAACTTTGCGCTGGAGTTACTGCTTCCATGGTTTTTATCTCAGGATGTTGGTCCGCACAAGTTTTATGAGCATATCTGCGAGAATTTACTTTAACAGCTTCATATATATCTCTGTCAAATGTTTGCCCGCAAATTAAACACTTTACATTATGTGCCATTCTTATCTATTCTCCTTTCCTTTATATTATAACAAATTTTAAGCAAAAATACAAATAGGGTTATAAGAAATAAATCTTATAACCCTAAAATTGGTTTAAAAATTTGTTAAATCACTTTTCGTTTCTGGGGACGGGTTCTACGACCGCTTGC
Organism: uncultured Clostridium sp.; assembly: GCA_946008205.1. Taxonomy (GTDB): domain Bacteria; phylum Bacillota; class Clostridia; order TANB77; family CAG-508; genus CAG-245. The sequence continues at coordinate 2,170 of CAMGAZ010000111.1, forward strand.
CGCCCAAGAGCAGAAACCTAAGCATTCGTATGCTCAGAAACCATAGCCTTTAACTCATCAACAACAAGTGATAAAAGCTCAGCCTGCTCTCTCGAACACTGACTAACTTTCTTTCCCTTGCCAAGAATCTTATCTGTAATCTCTGTTACTCGTGGCGCCCAGAATTCACCAAAATTCGCTTCCTTTGAAAGAGAAGTTATAATTGCGTTGAACTCTTCAAGAATCTTATCAAAATCATAAGTTGTTGCTTCTTCCCTTGTAATTTTCTCATCTGTTACTGCACCGGCGCCGTTCATTTCAGCCTCTTTGTCTATCGCTTCATTAAGAGCGTCAACTAAAGACTGATAACCAAATGGAATCTTTTCTGCCATATAAGGGAATCTTGTACCACAATCTATTGTGCCATCATTACTTCTGAGATACATAACTCTCTCACCTGTGCGCCAATCCATACAGCCATAACCAATAATATCTGCCATATTCTTGATTATATTATTTACTGAATCAGAAACTGTAGGCACGATCTTTGTATATTCCGTTCCGTCAGGTCTAGTAATTGTCTTCTCTTTATCATGTCCTATAAAAAGGATTGCGTAACCCTGGAGTGCAAGCTCTCTAAAAGTAGTTTCAAGCTCTTTCTTCAGTTGAGTCCATCCCTGACCCCAGGCCAGATCACCCAACTTCTCAACTCCGTTCTGAGAACAAACCCATTTCTCACAAAGACTAGCCGCAACATCTATCGTATCTATGGCAAGCGCTTTATATCTCTCCTTAAATCTTGAGTCTTTAGCAAGTCTTGCGATAGTTCTTACATCACCCCAAGACTGCATTATCTGCGCATACGCGCCGGACATTGCTCTCGTACCGTCTTCAAACGAAAGAATGAGTGCGCCCATATCCTTCGCGAGAGTAGTCTTTCCAATTTTAGGGGCAGAATAAATGTACGTGATGTAGCCTGAAAGGTCGCGTGATACAACTGACGGCTCCATATTAATTAATGAATCTAATGTAAAATTTGCCATATATTAAATCTCCTTATTATTAAAGGGGCAAGTTTAACTTACCCCTTATTATTTATTTTAACTAACTTAAATCATATTTAATTATTAAAAATTAAAACCGCCTGGTGCAGGAGAAGCTGTAGGAGTTGACTGGAAAGCATTTGCGCCATTCTTCTTTGCTTCCTTTCTATCAAGATACCTCTGCTTTAATTCAGCGAGATGAAGTTCTCTATCCTGCATAGCCTTCTGAATATCTTCAACGCTTAAGTCATCACTTGGGAATTCATAAGGTTCAGCTGCCGCCCAAGTAATAATCCAATCTTTTCTCGTAGAAGTAAATTCCTTTACAAGAGGTTCACCAAATGCACCCTGCTCTTCTCTCTTAGTCTTTACAACACTTGAAATCTGCTTACCCTTGATTCTAGTAAATAAAGGATTTGAATTTGAAATATCACAGTTTTCAAAATAATTTATTGCGGCTGGGTCGAGAACTGAGAACTCAACTGGCAGAAGCGCGCCACTATAATTAAATACTGCACCACTTACAATCATCTTAGCTGGTCTATCATTTTCTTCATCAGCTTCAATCATTCTTGTTCCTTTTGCAAAGAAATCAACGTCAAACATAGCTCTTGAAGATTCATCTTCTGGAAGTTCCTTTATCAGAGAAATAAAACCGCCATCATTTATCTTTGTACTAATAAATGCAGGTTCATCTCCACCTTCTCTATTGTCCATATAAAATTCATTTATACCAACACTTGGTGAACACTTAACCTTTGCAGCTTCTTCCTTTGAGGAATTCATAACAGTCTTTAAATCACCATCAATAATTCTTTTAAGAATTTTATAAGTACCATTTTCTCTTGGTTCATTACTACCAGGCTTTGGTGGGAAAAATTCTGCTACATAAGAATAGTTTATAGTAATTATATTTGTGCAAGCTTCATCTGTTGCAACCTTAATTTCACCGCCAATATATTCAGTTCCCGGATGCTTAGAATTTTCACCTGTCTTTCTTATCTTGAGCGCGCGGAAGGATTCTGGGTCTGTATCTACCTCATAAAGATAACCCCAAATGCCTGCAACTGAACCCTTACCATTGTTATTAATCATCTTTTTCATAAATTATTTTCTCCTTTAATTATTAAATACTAAACTTATTTTTTTTTCTTATTATTATTTCTATTATTCTTCAATAGACATCTGAGTTGTATCTACTGCCGCGCCCAGTTCTGTTAATACATAAGCAGGAGGTGTAGAACCTTCAACCTTTGTAATATATCCCTTTGTAATTAACTTTCTTGTGCCGCCAGATGCTGTTCTACCTGTAACTTCAAAACCAGCTATTGCGCTAACTGCTTCACCAAGCATCTTTGCAGTAAACTCACATTCCGGGTCTGTCTGCATCGCGGCAAGTATTCTATATCCAAGCTCTGTAATCTCAGGAGCTTCTTTTTCTTTCTTGTTCTTAATTGTTTCAAAATACTTAACGGCTTCCTCTGGAGCCTGGTCCATCATTGGTTCAACGTAATTAATAAATACTTCTCTGTTAGTCATAGTTATTTCTCCTTTTTTTAATCTCTTTAGTAATTCAAATGACTTAATAATTATAACAAATTTTTTCTGACTTTCAAATTAATCAACCGCTAGCGTATAACCGTCTAAATAACCCGGCGCGCAATAGCGAGCAAATAATTCAAGGTCATCTATAAGATAATGCTTATCTTCAAATTCTTCCTCATTCTGCAAGAGAAAAGAATAAGTGTAAACTTTAACATCTTTATATCCCATAAGTAATGCTTTCATGTAAATATCTTGCGGATTTGCAGCAAAAATAGGTAAGCCGCGAATCGCAGCAAACTCAATAAGCTTCTGCGTCTTCCCAGAACCTCTGCCATTAATAATTCTCTTCATTAATAATCCTCGCTTTCTTTATTAATAAATCGCCGATAATATTAATTCAATTTCTTCTTCTAATAACTTAAAATTCCATCTTAAAAAATCTTCTACTTCATCTTCTTCAATATCTCCTTCTTCTAACACAGTTCTTGTAGTTTCTACTACCTTATCTAAATATTCGCAGCGCGCGGCATACATCATTTCATCACTATTCATCTTTAAGCTTTACTCCTTCTTCTTCTAAAACTCTTCTTACCATTTCACTGTCAATGATTGAAGTTCTACTATTTTCGGCAACTGCTACGCGCCAAGCCAAAGTTTCAATAACATCAATCATTTCTTCTCTTGTCATACAATCAATCTTTTTCATTTATTTGTTCCTCAACTTTCTATAATTATTATAACAAAATTTTTTGAGTTTTTGAAGCTCATATCTT
>CAMGAZ010000112.1 GCA_946008205.1 uncultured Clostridium sp.
TTTAAAGTATCAGAGATGTGGACGTGGGTTGTATAATGTCTCTTGGTTACAAGAGCGTCATATTCATCAGCAACGCTAATTATTCTTGCAACAAATGGAATCTTTTCTTTAGTTAGACCACTTGGATATCCAGAACCGTTTAGCGCTTCGTGATGGTATAAAGCTCCTTCGGCATAAGGCCTTAGTTTTAAGTCGTCCATACACATTTTGTAGCCTAAAGTTGTATGGCTTTTCATGATTTCGTACTCTTCGTCTGTTAGAGGAGAGCCTTTACAAAGAATCTCGTATGGAATTTTAGACTTTCCTATATCGTGCAAGTAACCACATATGATGGCATGCACAGTAAATTTCTTGTTTAATTTTAGATATTGACAAATTCTACCACATAGATTTCCAACATTTTCAGAATGTTGTTTTGTAATCGAATCTAGTCGATCTAATATCGATAACTCATAGCGAATTTTGCTATCAAGGTTATATATTTTTATTGAAGTTGAATCATAAAAATCAAATTTTTCTTTATACATATTTTTCTCCTTCGTAAATACTATAAAAATAATAACACTCAAAAAGAAAAAAGGCAATAGATACGTGTTTATTAATGTGGATTATTAATAAACTTGAACGAACGTTCAAAATGCGAAATGCTTTAAAATAGTAGTTTTCAGGATTTATAATAGTAAAAAATAAAAAGTTTATTTATTTTGCTTGACAATTAATTCAACTTGTATTATCTTATGTATAAGCAGAGAGTAATTTGAGAGGGGGTGAACTTACAAGATGAGTTCAGAAGAAATATTTGATAAAGTAAAATCAATAATAGTAGAGCAATTAGGAGTAACTGACACATCAGTTACAATGGAAGCTTCTTTTATAGATGATTTAGGAGCTGATTCATTAGACATAGTAGAATTAATAATGGCACTAGAAGAAGAATTTGATACAGAAATCCCTGATGCTGATGCAGAAAAGATTGTAACAGTTGGTGACGTTGTTGACTACATAAAGGATCATGTAGCTTAAGAAAAAATAAATTTGAAAGGTTAATGACCTTTCTTTTTTTTGGGTTGTGTGCTATTTACAAATTGCAAAAAATGAGGTAATATATAGATGTTATAGGAGATGAAGGAATGTTTGATAAAAAAGATTTATCTGTATTAGAACAGAATATAGGATATAAATTTAAAGATATAAATTTACTAAAAAATGCACTAACTCACACTTCCTATGCATACGAACACAAAGTTAAGAGTAATGAAAAGTTAGAATTCCTTGGGGACAGTATATTAGAATTCTTATCTAGTAAATTTATATATAATAATTATCCAAAATTAAAAGAAGGAGAAATGACTAAAGTTAGAGCTACTGTAGTGTGTGAAGAGAGCTTGTATAAAATTGCAGACAAGCATAATTTTAGTGATTTCTTGTATGTTGGAAAAAGTGAAATGATGCACCAAGGAAATAGGAAGGTAGCTATAATGGCAGACAGTGTAGAGGCTGTTATTGCAGCTATGTATTTCGATTCCGGATTAGAAGCTTGTGAAAAATTTATAGTTGATAATCTAAAAGAAGAGATAAAAATTGCAAGTCAAAATGTAGGAATGAAAGACCATAAAACTGTTTTGCAAGAAAAGTTGCAGGTGCATGGAAATGTTGATATTAAGTACGATATAATAAAAGAGTTTGGACCAGACCATGATAAAACTTTTATTGCCGAAGTAAAATTGGATGGTAAAGTGTTAGCACAAGGAGAAGGAAAAACTAAAAAACAAGCAGAAATGGATGCAGCAGATAAAGCGTTAAAAACGTTATAATTATAGGTTATGGGTAGGAGGTAATAATATTGAAAAAAGAATATATTATTCCAATATTTGTACCACATTTAGGATGTAAAAAATGTTGTACTTTTTGTAACCAAAGAACCATTAGTGGAGAGAAAAAACAAGTAACAGCGGAAGATGTGACTAAAACAATTGAATATTATCTGAACAACTTTAGAGACGAAGATAAATATGTTGAGGTTGCATTTTTTGGAGGAAGCTTTACAGCAATAGAAAGAGAAAAACAAGAGGAATTACTTACAGCAGTTCAGCCTTATTTGAATGCTAAAAAAGTAGATAGTATACGTTTATCTACTAGACCAGATGCAATAGATAAATCTATATTAAAAATGCTTAAAAAATACCATGTAAAAACAATAGAGCTGGGAGTACAATCTTCAAATAATTACATATTAGCTAGATGTAAAAGAGGTCATAGCTTTGAAGATGTAATTAAAGCTTCTAAATTGATACGATTATATGGATTTAATCTAGGACATCAAATTATGGTCGGGCTTCCAGACAGCAACGAAAAAGATGATATACAGACGGCTAAAGACAGTATAAAATTAAAGCCTAAAATGGTAAGAATATACCCAGTTCTAGTAATAAAGGGGACTGAATTAGAAGAAGAGTATGAAAGAGGCGATTTTATGCCATTAACTGTTTCACAAGCAGTTGAACGTAGCAAAGAGATAGTAAAACTATATAGCCAAAAGCATATACAAATAATAAGAGTAGGACTACAAAATACGGACACAATAACAGATACTTCTAAGACAGAAAGTGAGGTTGTTGCAGGGCCATATCATCCCGCCTTTGGACAACTAGTGGAGGATAGCATATGGTATGATAAAATTGTAGAAAAGATTAAAAAAATCAATGCAAAAGTTATTAAAGTTGAAATAGAAGCAAATCCTAAGAATATAAATAATATAATAGGACATAAAAAAGAGAATATAAAAAAGCTGAGAGACACATATGCTGTAATTGCCACAGTAAAGTCTAATGAAAAAATAAAACCTGGAAAGTTTAATTTAGATGTTCTAGAGGTAGCGTGAAATGTATAAAATTACCTATATTTGCCAATAATGGAGATATAGGTGATTTTTATGAGAGATAAAAAAAGCAAAAAACAAAAAAAGATAAAAAAAGATATAGAAAGAATTTGTAATGTTAAGCAAAACGATATTAAGAAGCTTATAAGCGAATATCTATTTATAAGTCTGGGCTGTATTGTAATGGCTATGGGAGTATCGTTATTTTTGCTTCCAAATGAATTATCAACAGGAGGCTTCTCTGGAATTGCAACAATACTATATTATTTATGTGGATTTCCTTTAGGAAGTACTATGTTAATATTAAACATACCTTTATTATTAATTGCATATTTTAAAATAGGTAAACAGTTATTTTTTAGGTCAATATATGGAACTGTAATATTTTCCGTATTAGTGGACATTCTGGATAAGGTAGAGACTTTAACACATGATAAGTTTCTAGGATGTATATATGGTGGAATTTTGATGGGAATAGGAACAGCAATTGTGTTAAAGTATAAAGCATCTACGGGTGGTTCAGATTTACTATCATATGTGATAAGAGCATATAAACCACAGTATAGATCGAGCAACTTAATCTTAGTGACTGATGCAATAATAATTACTTTAAATGTATTTTTCTTTAGAACAGTAGAAGTTGGATTATACTCCGCAATAGCGATATTTTTAATGGGAAAAATGATAGATTTAATATTTGAAGGCATAAACTTTACAAAGGTAGTTTTGATAATATCTCCAATGTATAAGGAGATTGCAGAAAAAATTGGAAATGAAGTGAACAGAGGAAGCACAGGACTATACTCGAGAGGAATGTACACAAATGAAGAAAAAATGACTTTGCTATGTGTGGGTTCTCGAACAGAATCTTATGTTATTGAAAGCATTGCAAAAAATGTGGATAGAACAGCATTCATAATTATACTAAATGCAAGAGAGGTACTAGGAAAAGGATTTAAATAAAATGACTTAAGTATTGAAAAGTGAGTAATAAAATGTTTTAATAGGTATAGAGCAAAAGGAGTAAATAATGGAGCAAACATATATAATAAATAATTGTAAATCATTTAAAGTAAAAGATGTATTTGATTGTGGACAATGTTTTAGATGGAATGAGCAAGAAGATGGAAGCTACACAGGAATTTTTGGCAACAATGTGCTAAATGTTAAGCAAGAGCCAGATGCTGAAGGCTATAAAATAATAATTTCAGGAGTATGTGACGGAAATATAGAAAGTGTATGCAAAGAGTATTTTGATTTAAATAGAAATTATGAAGATATCAAAGGAAAACTATCTAGCATAGATGAGTATTTAGCCGAAAGTATTAGATACGGAGAAGGTATACGTATACTTAATCAAGATTTATGGGAAATGATTATCTCTTTTATAGTATCTGCAAATAATAATATTCCTCGAATAAAAGGAATAATAGATAGAATGGCTAAAAAGTATGGAAATGAAATAGAATTCAGGGGCAAAGTTTATTATACTTTCCCAACTGTAGAGGCTCTATCAACAGCTACTATAGAAGATTTACGAGCTTTAGGACTTGGCTTTAGAGATAAATACATTTATGAAACTACTAAGAAGATAAAATATGGAGAAGTAAGTTTAGAAAAAATGCGAAAAGAGAAAGATACAGCCAAGATTAGAAAACAATTATTAGCGCTATCAGGGGTTGGCCCTAAAGTAGCAGATTGTATACTACTATTTTCAACATTAAAAAGATTTGAAGTTTTTCCAATAGACGTTTGGGTGAGAAGAGTAATGAATGATTTGTACATACATAATCCAGATGAATCAAAAGTAAATAAAAAAGAGATTGAACAATTAGCCAAAGAGAAATTCGGAAAACTAGAAGGGATTGCACAACAATATCTATTTTATTGGAAAAGAGAAAATACTTAGAATAAATTTAATGGTTTTAGCGATTTATATATTTTTTGAAATTCAATGACTTGTCCTTGGCTTAAATAGTTTTATCTCTAAGCCATAAATGGCAAGAGCTAAAACTATTTGCGACGGCGGAAAGCTGCGCATTGAATTTTCAAAAGATATATAAATTGCTGAAACCAAAAAAATAACAAGATATAGCAAGGAAGAGAATGTTTATGAGTTTACAGATAATTTATGGTAGAAGTGGAACAGGTAAGACTAGTTACATATTTCAAGAGATAAGTAAGAATATAAATAATGGAAGAAAAAAGTATATAATAACTCCAGAACAGTTTTCTTTTACTGCTGAGAAGGAACTTTTAAAAAGCTTAGAGGCTCAAGGCTCTGCAGTAATTAATGCTGAAGTTTTGACATTTGCAAGAATGGCACACAGAGTGTCTGTTGAAGTCGGTGGAAGTAATAAAACTGTTCTTTCAAACTGTGGTAAGGCTATGCTTATATATAGCATATTGGCAAATAAAAAAAATAATTTGAAATTTTTAGGAAAATCAGATAGCAATATTGATATGATTATGACTCAAATTACAGAACTAAAAAAGCATGGAGTAACACTAGAAAACTTAAGAAATTTGATAGAAGAAGTTGGACAAACAGATACATATTTAGAAACAAAGCTAGATGATATATATACTGTGTATAGCAAATTTCAAGAAAGAATAACCAATAACTACATC
>CAMGAZ010000113.1 GCA_946008205.1 uncultured Clostridium sp.
CCATATGTCCGTTCAATCACACTTAACAAAAATGAATTTGATTACTTCAACCTATTCAAGACCTGCACCAGCAAGGGCATGATCGTAAAAGGATTTGCAATAAGGCTTGTTAACGAGGAGCCAACCATATGCCGTGAGCTACCAATAATTATTGAATAATTCTAGAAGCATTCACTCAATAGCCTGCCTAATCTGGTGGGCTATTTTTCTTATAACAGGAACACTTACTGAATTTCCAATTTGTGTATACATATCATGTATTTGCTGATCTGACGGAAAGCAAAAGCTTGCTGGAAATCCTTGAAAATCCAAGCACTCCTTAACAGTTAGCCTTCTATATCCAAAGTCATCACGAATAATAGGAGCTCCATTATAACGAGTTCCCATTGAGGCTGTAAGAGTTGGGCACGTTCTGTTTTTTGCAATATGGATTTTAGAATTATACACTCTATATATTGAATCTGTTCGATTTACAGTGTTAACAACATCATTATAAAACCTATCTCCTGGACGATAATAGTATTCCTCATCCTTTTTATCATGAACATCTATAATATCGAAAATATCCCTTGTATTGTCGCACCTTTCAGGGAATTGAAATTTCTGACAATCCTCATAATCCCTAAATGCCACAATATATGTTCGGCTTCTTGTTTGAGGAATATCGCTATACTCATCCGATGAAATAACTCTATATTTTACTGCGTATCCAAATGATGCAAGCGAGCTATAGACAATAAGGAATGTCCTACCATTATCATGATTAATCAAATTTGAAACATTTTCTAAAAATACAATTCTAGGTCTAACCCGATCAATGACCTCTGCTATTTGAAAAAACAAATTACCACGATCGTCATCAAATCCTCTCTGAATTCCAGCAACAGAAAACGGTTGACACGGAAATCCTGCCGTTAGAACATCAAATTCCGGTATTAGCGATTTATCTATAGTCCTTATGTTGCCTTCAACCAAATAATCTGACCCAAGATTTTTTCTGTATGTCTGACATGCCTTGTGATTAATCTCATTCGCCCAAACAATTTCAAAGCCCTCTTGCTTAAATCCTAAGCAAATTCCACCAATGCCTGCGAACATGCTTCCAACAGTCAGTCTATTCATCATATCCATTAAACAAATCCATATCCAAGGATTTAATTTCAAATGTTTTTTGCGTTGAAACGCCAAAATTATGTTCAATCATTAATTGAGTCAGTCTTTTTCCATCAATCAAAATAACATGCTGCTCATTAGCGTATTTGATTGCCGGATCAGAAAATTTCGCTGTCGTAACAAACAACCCGCTGCCACCCTTACCAGAAATTGCTCCAACGAAGCTCTGTACTGCAGGTCTACCTACCGAGCTATCAGTATCCCATTTCTTTGCTTGAATATATATAACATTAAATCCAAGCTTATCCTCCATGATTATACCGTCAATTCCCTCATCACCAGTAACAGGCGTAGATTGACAGGAATTCTCAAATGTTCCATATCCCATACATTGAAGCAAATCCATAACCAATCTTTCAAAGGCTATAGGAGAAAGCTTTATTATTTCAGATAAAAGCTCATCCGAAAGATTATCATTTATCCTTTTAAAAGCATCCTCAAAGGTGTCATCAGGAGTTTCAAATACATCGTTACCAGAATTAGAAGCACCATAATTATTGCTTTCTGAGCTTTGAAAATCTCTAAAGGACTTATAGTTATTTAGAAATTCAACATCAATTATTTCTGGATCCTTGGAAAGAACTGATAGGCCCTCCTTAGTTATTTGAAATGCACCTCTTGCAGGACCCGCTATTAATCCTGCTTTTTTCAAGTATGTTCCAGCCCAGCTCAATCGATTCATAAATTTTGTTTGTCTACCGCTAGGAAGAAGTTCAGCAGCATCCTCATCTGATAGGTTAAACTTCTGTATCATCGATAGCTTGACGCTTTTAAGAGTATGTATTTCGCCATCCTCCAATTCCTTTAACAACGGCTTCATAAACTCATAAAACTTTGGTATTGCCATAATCATTCTCCTAAACAAAAATCATTAACAATATTATATAATAGAACAACAAAAATATCAATAAACCACTTTATAATTCATAACAATATATAGGCTAAATTTCAAGGAATAGGCTTTTTATATTGTTACTGATCATCTGGTGAACTACCCCTTGTTCATCTAGTGAACTACCCCTTGAACTAATAATTCGGTTATATTTTCCATTGAAAAGCAAGCAGAAAAAATAAAGCAACAAATGACTTGACTTAACCTTTCACAAGAGTTAAAACACAAACACACGGAGGTGGTATGTCCACCTGATGTGAATCTAAGTTATGAAAGGAAATTATCTATGGGAAGAAAAAAGAAGCCAATTACCGGATACGGTGAAGGCACGATATTCTTCAGCAACACCCAAAACAAATGGATGGGGCAAATAAACATAGGCCGTAGTGATGACGGCAAAATGAAACGAAAAACTGTATATGGAAAAACGGCTGACGAGGTAAAATCGAAGCTTCAGCAGGTTCGATTTGATATTTACACAGGAGATTTTGTTCATCCCTCAAGCATAACCTTTGAGCAGCTTGAAAAACAGATATTGGATGACAAGCTGGCTATGAATGAAATTCAAGAGCAAACATATCACAGACATATGGAAACGCTAAAGAGAATGGCATCAATTAACAAAATACCATTGCAGAAAATCAATTACTCAATGCTCAAACACCTAATGCTATCACTGGTGGACGACTACGCTGACTCAACGATAAGAAAAATTTATATGATGCTCAACCAATGCTTTAACGAAGCCGTAAAGCGAAAAATAATCAGCGAAAATCCAATGGGCGATTTGAAAAGACCGAAATCAAGAAAAAAGGAAAGAATCGTAAGAGCATTAACTATTGAAGAGCAAAAGGCATTTATAGAGGCATTGAAAATTGAAAACAGCAGATACGCAAATCAGTTCCTGATATCAATGTTTACAGGAATGAGAATGGGTGAGGTCAATGCATTGATGATTGGCGACATCAATACTAAATTCAACTTCATCAACATCGACAAAACAATATCAAAGGGACAGCACGGCGAGGCGTTTGTAAATACGACAACCAAAACCAAAAACGGTATTCGTCAAGTCCCAATCAATGAAATGGTCAAGCCGGTAATAATGGAAATCATCAAAAACTACAAACCTACCAAGGACGGAATGTTGTTCCACACATCAACAGGAACATTGGTTGCGTCTAACACAACAAATACAGAATTTCAAAAGATAATGAAAAAGTACGATATCAAGGATAATAATGTCAAGGGAGATTTATCCCAGCATAGCCTGCGACACACTTACGCAACCCGTTGTATCGAGGGCAATATGCCACCGAAGGTACTGCAAACTCTCTTGGGACACGCGGATATTAGAATTACCCTTGACACCTATTCAAATGTGTTTGAAAGCTTCCAAACAGAAAATGTGGCAAAGGTTGATAACTACCTTTCCGATTTAGGAATAGCGATATAAATAACGAAACGCACCGGATTTTCCGATGCGTTTTGTTTTGTGGTCTTTTATTTCGTTAGAGTGTTGTTAATTCAAATAACGATTAGGGTCGTATTTGTATACTGTTTTGAGGACATTATCTTCTTCTGAAAAAATGAATATTGCACCGTTGTAAAACTTTGCAACAGTTGGCTCGTCATACTTGTTCTCTGTTGATTCGAGTTTTGCCTTTAAATCTCCCGTTGACCTGTTTGATGTCCTGCCATACTTAAATGCTCGTTGCATCATTTCTTCCTGTTGGGAAGAGTATATTCCAAGTCGTTGCTCCATTCTCTCACGAGCATGTGTTGAAAGAATTGGCTCATTGTTGATTTGAGGTGGTAAAGGATGATATTCACTTTTTTGTTGGTGTGGGCGATAATCTGTCGGAGTTGTATCGTCTGAATCACTTGTTTTATTTACAGCAATCGCAATAAAAAGGATGAATAACGCAATACCTAAAAGAATCCAAATAATGTAATCCATAGCACACCTCCTATTTATATTTTATAGTAGCACATATGCAATCTATTGGCAATAAAAATATATCTTGCTAATAGTCAAATATTATGCTTAAATGCACAACAATGGAGGTGCATTTTATGGCACAATTGAAACATAACAATTACCATAAGCCAAAGAATATTAGAAGCGAAGGAACGATTTATTATGACAGATCACACGATTTGTGGGTGGGTCAAGTTCCTACTGTTTACAAAGAGAATGGCAAGAAAGCGAAGCTCACGGTGTATGGCAAAACTCCACGAGAGGCAAGAGATAACTTGGAGACTGCAAAGCTCGAAAAACACTTTCTTTTGTTTTTTAAGCCTGATGAGGTAACCGTTGGTCAAGTTGCAAAGCACTATGTTGATAGCAAGTTTAAAATGAACGAAATTGAACCTCGAACCTATCGCAGATACACCGATATGCTTAAAAGGTTAGAATCCATTAGCGATACACGAATCATTGATGCTAACGCTGAAATGCTATTGGAATTTTTGCAGACCCAATTAGATTATTCTCAAAGTTCAATCCGTAAAATTAAAGAGCTACTTTACAACATTTTTGAGCAAGCTATTCATATGGGCGTTATCAAAGACAATCCAATGAAATATGTTAAAACTCCAAAGTCAAATAAGAAAATAAAGGTCGTTCGAGCATTAACTATTGAAGAGCAAATCAAATTGACCAATGTCCTTGTTGAACACAAGCCAACCTATTGGGAGCAAATGCTCATATCACTCTACACAGGCATGAGAATGGGCGAAGTCAAAGCTCATACCAATAACCATATCAATCTAAATTTTGGATTCATTTTCGATTGCAAAACGCTTACACACCATCAACACGAAAGGCCTTATATCAACCACAAGCCTAAAACAGATGCTGGCAAAAGACAGCTTCCAATCAACAACACTATTAAGTCATTGATAATAGAACTAAAAAGTCGCCAAACTGAAGAGAATGGCGACGAGCTTATTTTTCATCCAAAGTTATATTCTCATCTTAACAAAGACAAAATTGTCAGTACATCAACTGTAAACGACACCTTCAAAAGAATATTGAAAAAATATGATATTCTTGATGAATCAATGGTTGGTGCTGTTTCGCTACACAGCCTTCGCCATACCTATGCGACGAGATGTGTAGAGGCAAATATATCTGCCAAGGTGTTGCAGGTTCTGTTAGGTCATACAGAAATTGAAACAACCTTGGACATTTATACAACCATATTTCCTGATTACAAGGATAGCAGTGTAACCATTGTTGATGACTATTTAAACGGATTGGAGCTATGCTAAAATGCTCTAAAAATGGGTGCTTTATCTAAAATCTGCAACAAAACGGGTATCAAGCAATGGACAAGCAACAAGAAATCTCAAATGAGTCCTGAAAACCTTACAAACACTGAGTTTACAAAACTTAAGACCGTACACCTCGACAAT
>CAMGAZ010000114.1 GCA_946008205.1 uncultured Clostridium sp.
AAAGGAAAGGAAAATTAAAATGAAAATTGATAAAAGAAAAAATTATTATATTGTTTTTGTAACAGAGGGACTTGGCTTGAATGACCATAAAAAGAAAGTATATGGTAGACAAAGAAGTTATGATGTAGGCTATGTAATAGTTGACAAAAAGGGAACTATAATAAAAATGTTTAATGCTCTAACAAAAGAAATATTTGGAGATTCAGAACTTATGGCAACAGCATATTTTGCCAACAAAATACCATTGTATGAATATATGATAGACAATAAAGAAGTCAAAGAAAAAATGTTTGTTAAAATAGTAAACGAAATTAAAAGAGATTTAAAAAAATATAATATAAAAGGAATACTTGCATATAATGTAAATTATGATATTACAGCACTTGTAGAAACTGCACAATACACAATGAAAGATAATTGCCCAAAACTAACTTTTGAGAAAACAAAGAATGGAAAATACAAACCATTATTTGAAGTATTTTTACAAAAATTATTAAATACAAAGGTTGAATTTTATGATATTTGGACAATGGCTTGCAAGACACTATGCCAACAAAAAACTTTTCTTGCAAATGCAAAATACACAAACAAAGGTAATATAATTACAAATGCAGAAACAGTTTATCAATATATCACAGACAAAGAAGAATTTAAAGAGGACCACACTGCTTTATCAGATGCAATTATAGAGAGTGAGATACTTGCAAGAATATTTGCAAATGGTTGTAGTTTAATGAAACAAATGTACTTCCCTTTTAGAATGATACCAAAAGAATATCAAAGAAAAGTTGCTTAAGCAACTTTTTTATTTTTACTTATTATGTAAACTCATTATGTTAAGTTGCGCGTCGGCGCCAAAGGTTTACATAATATATTTACTTTTAATTATGGGCGGGCGAACAAATGTTCGTGGGATCACCTTTTAAGGTTTACATAACATATTAACATAAAGGTTTACATAACAACTTGCAAATAAAATAAAAAATATTTGAATAATCTATTGACTTTTGGTTATAATAGTAGTATAATAATTATAGAGTTAAGGAAAAGAGGTAAACAAATGAGTAATTTAATTTTATTAGTTTTTGATTTATGTTTATTTGCATTTTATGCAACAATAGGCTTTATAGGTTTTATGTTAATACAAGGCATAACCTATTGGACAACAGGTTTTAGCATTTATAATTGGTTGTCAAAACAATTACAAAAATAATTGAATAATCTATTGACAAAAACAACAAAAGGTGCTATAATATAAGTATAATAAGGAAGTGAGATAAATGGATTTATTTAAAGGGGCTTCAATGAAAATGGCAACCAGCCTTGACTGGAATTGCAAAACAATTTGCAAGAGGCATAAAAAGGACACTCAAAGAATACACAAAAGAGCAAGGACAGAATTAAAAAAAGATTTGCAAAAACTATTGACAAATAACAAATAAAATGATATAATAATATCATAGTAAGGAAGAGGTAAAAACCTAACTAGTAACTCTTGGAAGTAGGTCATAAAAATAAAATTTGAAAGGTTAAAAAGGTGATTAGTATGGGAAAATTAACAATAGCAAAAGTAAATGAAATGGCAAGAGGAGTAGCAATGCAAGAAATTGCAGAAAATGGCTTAAAGAACTTCTTACAAGTAGAAGGAACTAAATTTGCAAAAGATTTTGAGTTTGACACAGAAGAAGGAAGAAAAACAAAGACAGTCAGAGTTGACATAGTAGTTCCAAAGTTAGATGAAGAGGACAATGCAGAAACATTGGCACAAGATTATCAATTCAAAATGGCAGAGAAGGCAGAAAATGCAAAAGCCAAAGCAGAAGCCAAAGCAAAGAAAATTGCAAGAGATGAAAAATTAAGAGCTAAAAAGAAGGCAGAAAAAGGGGAATAGTCCCCTTTTATTTTTTGCCTCCTAATGTTAAGTTATTATGTAAACCTTGTGTAGAGTTATTATGTAAACCAAACAAATGTTCGCGCCGGCAAAAGAAGTTAACATAATATGGTAAAAATATTTTAATAAAATATGAATAATGTATTGACATTTGGGAATAATAGTAATATAATAAAGACAATGAAAGAGAGGTAATCATATGAAAACAAAAAGATATTTTAAATTAATTTTAAAACCATACAATGTTATTCTAAAGCATTTTGATAGTGATATAAGAATATCAATAGGAAAAACATTTTGTTGCTTCCCTCAATTAGAAGAAAAAGAAATTGAAATCCCTATTGTAGAAGATATTGCAGGAAGGACAGCATTTTATAATAAGATGCAAAAAAGACTTAAACAATATAATATTCAAGGTCAATATTCAAGTGAGATATTAAGCTTTTTACACGAAATAGGACACATTTATACTTATACCAGATTTAATGAAATCAAATACAATTTCTGTACTACTTTAATAAAAGAAATACAAGCAAAACACACAAATCCAAAATACTTAAATTTCTTTTATAATTGCTATTTTAATTTAAAACTAGAAAAACTTGCAGACCAATGGGCAATGAACTTTATTAAAAATAATCAAGAATTGGTAGACCAATGGCAAATAATGCTTCAAGAGAACTACAATAAAGTTATGCCAAAGTTTATAAATCATATGAAAATAAAATACCACAAAGACTTGCTAGACTAAGCAAGTCTCTTTTTCATTATGTAAACCGAACATTTGTTCAGGCGGCACGATCCTAATAAAATTTTATGTTAACCACTTTGGGCGGTCTTAAAGGTTTACATAACACCTTTACATAATAACTTTACATCCTTGTCAAATCTTCACTTTGATCCCATTTACTAATTCACTACCGATGTCAACTGCCGGCTCTTGTCAACTATTTAATACCCATCGGGCAGCTGGTGAACAGCTGGCTACCGAGCAGCTGAGTAGCTGGAACAGCTGAGTGAGCAGCTGACTAACTCCGGGACAGCTGGATGGCATGGACAGCTGAGCAGCTAGCTAATGAGTAGCTGGATCCGCGCTAGGTTTACATAATAACTTTACCAAAACAGCTAGCAAAAACTTTACTTTGAGTCCAAAGTGTAGTATAATTATTATAGAAAGAAAAAGAAAGGGGAAATAAAATATGAAAATTGAGGATTTAGAAAATTATACAAGAGTAATTGCATATGACGATGATAACCATGGAGTTAGAATTTTTGTTAATGGAATTTATATTGACAATATGGATAATAGCCTTGACGCCGCAGTTCATATTTTAATAGCTGGTCAAGATACCATAAGAGCAAATCAAATTGTAACAGCTGATGTGTACTTACCAGATGCGGAAGGTACAGATGAAGTGCTTGATAGGCTTCACAACTTATTATGCCAAGCTAAGAAACTTACACCAGAGCAAGAAGTGGCTATATTAAATAAAAAATACGATAAAATATAATAATGAAAATTTGATTTTTGCTTCAAAGTATAGTATAATATAATTATAGAAAAAATAAAAAAATATTTTTTCTTAAATCCTTTCTAACAAAGCGAGTAGCTGGTGAACTGGAAGGTTGACAGTCACGAATCAGGGTTGACTATTTGATAGTAGTAAGTGAACTATCCCAAATTGTTGGTGAAAGGCGACTAACCATCTAGCCTACTCTATATGTAGCGTACTTGTACGATAAACAAGCGTCAGCAGCGATCAGTCAGCTGCGAGTAGGAGACATATTATTCAATTAGTGCACACTCTCCTGCGGGTGGAGTTTGTATCATAAAGAACTATAGTCGCTCCGCTTCTTATATGCACAAATATGCAAACTGGCAAAGCAGCTGGTCTTAGAAACCAGTGTTTGAAGGTTCGACTCCTTCTTTGTGCACCAAGTGAACCATAACACTTAAAAATAATGGTGGTGTGTAGATTAGGTACTTTATGTACCATATATGGGCTGATGGCGGAACTGGTAGACGCACAGGACTTAAAATCCTGTATCAGAAATGGTGTGTGGGTTCGATTCCCACTCTGCCCACCAGCAGGGCGAACCTATAATGTCCCTTTGCAAATAGAATATTAGGTGGTGTAGGTTTATTTTCCATATACCATTAGGGTATATAGGATGCACGGCGCCGCTTGTAACATTTCAATTGTTGTCATGACTTGTGGCAGCTGTCTAATATAATAGGAGGCAAAATGTTATTTGAAACTAATAAAGATAAAGGACGAGCTGGGATGAGTTTTGCAATTGCTTATTTTGGGAGCAATGGCTATACAGTTTCTGTTCCCTTAAATGATACGCAATGGTATGACCTTATTATTGAAAAGGATGGCATTTTTCAGACTGTGCAATGCAAAGCAACAGGTAGTCAAAACAACACCATATCTTTAAGGAATTGTGGAGGAACTAAAGGCAAAGAATATGATAACGTATTGAATCATAATTTAGATTTATTATTTTGTTTAAATAGTAAACAAGAATTATTTGTAATTCCAATTCAAGATTTAAAACAATATATCCCTCGTAGTCAAATTACATTAAATACTAATAAGCCCCTTAACAATCAAGGTTTCCCAAGTTACAAATATCAAGTTCAATTATAATTGGGTTAGTAATCCGCTAAAGTAGACGGGCCGGTCTGTAAAATCGGTGCTCTTGAAGCTCGAGTGAGTGCGATTCTCTCCTAGCCCACCATATATTCGGAGATAGTTTAGCTGGTAAAACACGGGACTTTGACTCCCGAATGCTTAGTTCGAATCTAGGTCTCCGAACCATTTTTCTTAAACATTAACCTTTCCTTATGTTGGTCGATCACTTGCATATTGCTTGTGGTCGGCCTTCCTTTAATTTCAAAATTGGAGTAGTCCAATTTTAGCCGGCATTATCTCATAAATTTCATTTTTTGTCAAGCCCCAACAGCTGGACAGCTGACCTTATTTCAAATTTGACTTTTAACCCCCATTTTGATATAATTATTATAGAAACAAAAGAGAAAAAGAATTCAAAAATTTTGAGAAAATTTAGAAATAAAAATTTGATTTTCTTTTAAAATTCTGTTATAATTATATTATAGAAAAAAGAAAAACAGTTCCTTAGCTCAGCTGGGAGAGCATTTGCCTTACAAGCAAAGGGTCGTTGGTTCGAACCCAACAGGAACTACCAAAGAGATATGACATAGGGTAATGCACATCACTCTTTAAAAAAGATTGGGAATTGCTGGGGTTCAAGACTGACTCTCATAAGCAGAAAAGTCTCGGGTTTCATACGACCTAGAGCTAGTAAGGCGTCTAGCTAAAGTATGGATACACTGCGGGGTAGAGCAGTTGGCAGCTCGCGAGCCTCATAAGCTCGAGGTCAGTGGTTCGAGTCCACTCCCCGCAACCAAGAGAAAGGTACATTTTCTTCGGAGATGTAGGAGATGAAAACCCCTCCAATTTATATTGGGCTATAGCTCAGTTGGTAGAGCGGCTGGAGTTTAATCAGTCGATCGCTGGGT
>CAMGAZ010000115.1 GCA_946008205.1 uncultured Clostridium sp.
ATATAATAACTTAATTATACAGGCTTTTACTGTTTTTGCAAGCAGAATCGTACGACAAAATATAACAAGAAATGCAATTACAATATACGAAATTTGTGCAACAACTTGTTGCACAAATTAAAAATTAGGATATTCTTCTGCAAATTTTTCGTTTCATTTTGTAATATAATTGTAATAAAATAGCAACAATATTTTTACTCTTTTTTGTTGCTATTTTCCTTAAAAATGGTTATAATAGAATTAGTATTTTTGGAGGACACAAATGATTAAACTAAATTCAAAGACAAACAAGGGGAATGTTTTAAAACTTATAAATATAGAAGTCACTTCTGTTAATGCATCATTAGACTCTCAAAAAGCATTTAGTAAGCAGATACTAGTGTTTTTAAAGAGTTTTATTGGCAATGTCGAAGTTGACTCTATTTTTGCTGATAATGTTAATAAGTTTATCTCTGATACTAGTTATTATTTGTCTAAAATAAATTCTAATATTGCTTTATACAATAATTTATTAGAAATATTAGATAATATAAAATTTAATTGTCCTTCTATCGAATACAGTACTACAGTTAGTAAAATAACACAATATAACAAGAAATTTGCATCTTCAACAGAAGAGATACTAAAAAACAATTCTGAAATTGAAAAGTTTATACATTCTATGTCTACTATAGATATTTCTGAATATATTTCAGTTGATAATATTGATAACGTAGAAAGTTTAGCTGGATCTGATGATGATACAAATGATGATTCCGTTTCTAAACCTGCTCCTACTAGAAAGAGAAAAAATTCAGTTTCATTAATCGAAAATACATTAACAATTTCTGAAACTACAGGTTTAGTTACTTTACCTTATAAAATTACAGATTTAAAGAAAGCTCTTCGTAATGAGCCTGAAAAATATGGTTCTCTATCAGATGTTATATTGTCACAATATACCGTACCTCTTAGAAATTATAGATTTTCTGCAATTTCTAGATTTAAAGAAGCATATAAATTAATAATAAATAAAGAACATGGGACTAAAAGAGAAGCATTGAACTTAGCAACTGAGCTATTTTCTAATTATAATTTACATCCTGCAATTATTACAGCATGTAAAAACCTAAACGAATTAGATGTATACTTATCTTGCTTAGAGTTTAACGAATTAGAAGATTTCCACTTCTTCAAAATAGTATATGAAGCTTTACCAGTTCCAATAAAAAAAAGTAAACACGACAAGGAAGTAATAGCATAATAAAAGCTTATAAATATTTTAATAGTGTAATATATTAGTTTCGCGCAGCGACCAAACGTAAGCGTAAGCTGAAGTGCGATTGAAGCAACTTTCAGATTATAATTTCAAAATTGAAAGTTGCGACAGCAAGAACAATATATTACACTATTAAAATATTTATAAGCTTTATAATTTATATTATTATTTTGCAAATTTTTCTTTTTCGCTTTTTCTTTTTTTAGTTAGTTGTATTCTATAACTATTATAGCTGAATCTCAAACATAGCAAAATCACTATTATAACAGTAGTTATTTTGCTTTCAAATATTCTAAACAACCACCCTATCACTGGAATTTTTATTACTATTCTGGCTTTTATGTCTGTAAATTTTTTCTCTTCTAAATCTTCGCGATA
This sequence comes from uncultured Clostridium sp., assembly GCA_946008205.1. Classification (GTDB taxonomy): domain Bacteria; phylum Bacillota; class Clostridia; order TANB77; family CAG-508; genus CAG-245. The sequence continues at coordinate 1,637 of CAMGAZ010000115.1, forward strand.
ATTATTGTTTGCTTTTGTTATGTAGGTGGTTTTTCCATCGTTATTTTTTATTTTTGATAATCTATGGTATTTTATAGTGTTATCTATATCATACCCTACAATTTCACCTTCATTAACGTTTTTTATTTTGCAACCAATTATCAAGCTATTTTTTCTAATTGCTGGAGACATTGAATTTTCTTTTTCTATAGAAATGTATAAATTGAATATTTGAGCATATTTTTTATTTCTAAATACATTATTAAATAAATATAAAATATTATACGTTACTAGGCAACAGGTAAGAAAAATGCATATGTATTTTAGCATTTTTCTTAGTATTTCTGTTGCTACTTTTTTTATTTTATTTTTTGCCCATGAATTTCTCGTCTTCAATTCTCTTCTTTTCTCTCCTAGCTTCGCTTTTTTCTTTCATTTCTATTCTGTTTAAGTACATAATTAATCCTATTAGTATTACAAGAATTATAACAATTCCATTTTTTAGACCTGCTATTATTTTTCCTAACCCTGGTATTTTTATAATTTGCTTTCCTTCAATTTCTTCATATGTTAAAACTTCAGGATCTTCTACGTTGTTGTTGTCTCCTTTTGTTACATATGTTTTCTCCATTCCATCGTCATTTATTTGTACTATTCTATGAGTTATAACCTCTTCATCTGTTTTAAATGTTATAATGTCATTTACTCTAAGTTGTTCTTCATCTACCTTTTTTATTATTATTACGTCACCTTTTTTTATCTCTGGTTCCATACTCTCTGTAGATATTAGATAAGCTTTATAGATATAAAAGCTAGGAGTGTCGAATTTATCTATATAAGACATGTATAATAAAACTATGTTATATAGTATTATCACTAAAAAGATGAATACCAGTTTTTTTATTCTATTATTTATATCTTTTCGTCTTTTTATTGAATCTGCGTCGTATTTCATTTGTTTTCCTTTCTTTTATATCTATATTACTTAATTATTAAGTAGTCGAAAGCTTCTCCTATATATTCGTCATTGTCGTAAAGCTTTACTACTATTTTGTATGTTCCTGTTGTTAAGTTTTGCCCTAAATTTAGAGTATATTTCATTTGAGCTGTTGGGCTATTGCTTACCACATATTCCATTTCACCTTTTTTGTTTGTTGGTGCAATGAATAGATAATCTGCTAAATCCACTTGCTCGTAGTCTTGAGAATATATACTTGAATAGTCTCTTCTATATAAAGAAATTGTTAAATTTGGATTTTCAAGTCCAGATGAGTATTCTATGTTTACATCTATGTAATTATTGTTGTTTTCTGTTTTTCCTGTATCCTTTGCCGCGAATTTCGAGCCATCATCTGTATATACTTTAAGTCCATATGTTGATTCTATTATTGTAATATTTACTTCTGCAGTGTCTGAAGATTCTATTCCATAATAGATACCATCTGGCGAACCAAACGATTCTACTTTTATTGTGTAATCTCCAGTTGCTAATACGGTGTTATTTGATGTATCTACAATTATTTTTGATAATACATTAGTTACTTTTTCTGCGGTACATATTCTTACTGTTCCATCTATTCTTGGATAGTACTTTATTCCGTCTAGTTCAAATGATACACCAAGAAGTGAGTCACTGTTTAGTCTATTACCATTATTATCATATATTGATATTTTAATACCCATTTTATCATCAAAGAATTGTGTGTCATATACTGTTTTTGATGATACAACATCTTGCTCAAAGTCTGTTTCTACTGTTAGTGTAAATTTGTTTCCTCTATATACTGTGCTTTTGTCTGTAGCTGCTGTTACATTTATTTTTGCATCTTTGTTTGTGTATACACTATATACCATTGCATCTCTTTGTATACCTAATACTCCAAGAAGCGTTTGGTCTTCTTCATCTCTTAATTCCATAAGTAAAGAATTATTTAATAGGTCTGAGTCTATTTGATTTTCGCTAAAGTCTATATGGAATATGAAGTTTTCATATATTAAGTCTTTTTCTTGATTGTAGTATTGCTGGCAAGCTTCTTGCTCATTATAATGGCTGGTATCGCTTCCCATTACAACGAAATCTGATAAGTTATAAACATATTTTCCACTAGTTTCATCAGCATTAGTAACCACATAGTAATAGTATTTGTTTGTTACCATATCTATCATTGTTATCTTTGTATTTTTTGGGAATACGTATCCCTCTCCTGTTGACTTTCTCGATACTAATACGTGTTTATCTGAGTTATATTTATCATAATAATCACTTGTTGAAAAGTCTGGTATGTATAGCGAATAATATGTTGAAAATACACTTGAGTCTGTTATATTTGTTTCTGTTGTTGTAAATAATCCAAATTCTTCACCAGGTGTTATTGCCGCTTCGTAGAAGTCATTTTGATAAAGCGCTGTTGATAGCTTTATTACTATATCTATGTATGCAACTCTTACATTTAAGTCATCTACTGGTATTTGGGCCTGTAATCTTATTTTTACACTTCCTAGCTTTTGTGCTATTGATACGTTCTCTGAGTGGTACAAGCAAAGGTTTAATGCTGGTGTAAAGTTAGAGTTGTCGCCATTATACGTTGTAGCACCTGAATAAGTTCCTCCATTTGCTGTTAAGAATGTTGTTGTACTTTTACTCATCCAGCCACTATTACCAGTTCTCATTGATAAACCAAATACAGAGTTTGCAACATCTTGGTCTAGTTCAACATTGTTTATTCTGTTTGGCTCTACTAGAGATACCCCATCTATTAATCCTGCTGAGAAACCTGTTAGTACAAATTTTATGTTCGGATCTGAGAAGCCTGTTAGTCCTAATTCATATGTTCCCAATGTTGCATATTTTGAAGCAGTAAGTGAAACTTCAAAAGTTGTAACATCCATATCAAGTCCAACTAGCCAAATGTAGTAAACGTCGTCTTTTGGAGTTGTTTCGATGTATTTTGTTTTTATATAACCTTGATTATCTTCATCGTCGTAGTTCGTGTAGAATCCATCCACCGTTATATCATGGTCTGTTTTATGCAATCCTCTTACATAAGAGTTTGTTGAAAATGTTCCGGCATTTGTTATTTGGTCTCCATTGTTGTATTCAACATTATACAAACCTGTACTTGTACTTGGACTAGTTGAGTTTGTGTATAATCCAAAGAAGGTCATTCCATTTACTTCACCATAAGCTGTAACTTGCTCGTTTGTAGCTATATTTAGGTTCTTACCCTCTAGCATGTAAATTCTATTGTCTACATTTCTAGTTGTATTTCCATTTTCATCTATTGCAACTTGAGCCTTAACTTCTTGTCCATTTTCATCCACGCAACTTGTGAACTTTTTAAGTAAGTTAGCTCCACAATCTAGGTATATTATTGAATTATTTTTTATCTTTAGCTCATCTATTCTACTTAGTGTAAAGTCTACATCTGAATATTCATTTGTTCTATCTCTAGTTCCTGATAATGCTATTGCAGAATTATCTAAAGTTACGATATCAGCTCTTTGTATTGATATATTCTTTTGTGGAGAATATACTGAACCATAATTTTTAACATTTATGTTGCTGTAACCACTTGTACTAGATGCGTTTCCAGAACCGAATATGCTACCTTTTATCTGGCATTTATCGTGTCCATTTCCATCTATGTTTATGTCGATTCCAACAGTAACACTTATGAAAGAGAAGTCGTAAATTTCTGAACCAGATTCATTGGCTTCTCCACCACCAAATACTGTTCCTGCTATATGTATATTTCCAATTTCTAAAGAATTATCTTTTACTGCATCATAGCCTATATTAGTTTGAGTAGTACCATATACAAC